>NZ_FNCU01000055.1:0-54459 GCF_900099855.1 Bradyrhizobium sp. Rc2d
CCAAGACCGCCCGGATCATCTGGGCCATGCTGGTCAAAGGAGAAACCTACCGAGACCGCGCGAGCGCGCCGGCTGCGACCTAGTTGAGGGGCAACAGCCGCCGCGCTCGCGCTCCATGCCTATCGGAAGGGCACTAAAGGTGTGATGGCAAATGGTCTGGAAACCGGGATCGAAACACTCCGCATCGTCATCGCGCGTCACAGCGCGCCGCAATGATTGGAATTCGATCAGCGATCTCCATCAGGGCCCGCGGTCAATGGCCGCTTCTCGAGGCCGTATACATGACCGCTCCCCGATTCATTTGCTGAAGCACCAAAAAGCCCTTGCCGAGAGGGGGCCGTCCATACATGACGGTTGAGAGTCGCGCGCAATCTCTCCCCCATGGTCGTCCTGGCGAAAGCCAGGACCCATTACCCCAGGGAGGAGTTTGGCGACGACTGGCATTCACTTGCATTGGCTGAATAACTGCCAGCCTTCGTCAAATGGGATTCGGTGGCTATGGGTCCTGGCCTTCGCCAGGACGACAGCGGAGGATGCCGGACGGAAGCGTTTGAGGGTTCATGACGCGGCGTCGTTGCCGCTCAGGATGCGCGGCTCGTTCCTTTCGATGCCCCTGATGATGCGCCGCGCGGCGACCTTCGGCGCAGTCATGAGGTTCCCCGCCAAGCGTTTAGAGCGGGAACCATGATTTACATTTTTTCAGAATGGAACTGAACAATGGCCGAGTTGGACCTTTAACATGTGTTACGTGAGCAAATATTGGAGCCGCTGATGGGACAGGCGCAACCATTTCGTGCAACAGCGCTGATCGTTGAAGACGACGTCATGCAGCGGGAGATGCTGAGTCTTCTTCTCGAAGAGAGCGGCTACCAGGTCATCCAGTGCGAGAGCGCCGAGGACGCCGAACGCGTCCTCGACAAGAAGGCCGGCGCGCTTTGTCTGATGCTGACCGACGTCCAGCTCGCCGGAAGCATGAGCGGGGTCGAGCTCGCGCATGTTGCCAAGGAGCGCAATCCCAAGCTCGACGTCGTCGTCACCTCCGGCCGTCCCTTGAAGCAGCCCTTGCCCGCCGGCGCAAAATTCTGGGCAAAGCCCTGGGCCCCGCTCGACGTGCTTCGCGAGGCCGAGATCGCGCAGCTGTCCTGACGACTATTCCGCAGGCTCGCTTTCTCGCCGCGACCTGGTAAGGTCGGCCCAATGACGTGGTCCTTCCTGCTCACCTCGCTCATCGTCGTCGCTTCGCCCGGCACCGGCGTGCTCTATACGCTCGCCGCGGCGCTCACCCGCGGCTCACGCGCCAGCGTCGCGGCGGCCTTCGGCTGCACGCTGGGCATCGTGCCGCACATGATCGCGGCGATGCTCGGCCTTGCCGCGGTGCTCCATACCAGCGCGCTCGCCTTCGCCGCGCTGAAATGGTGCGGCGTCGCCTATCTGCTCTACATGTCCTGGCAGGCGCTGCGCGAGCAAGGCGCGCTCGCGGTCGAGGGCAAGATCGCGGAGCGGTCGAGCGGCCGCGTCATCGTGACGGGCTTCCTGATCAACATCCTCAATCCCAAACTGTCGATCTTCTTCCTCGCCTTCCTGCCACAGTTCATCGCGCTGGATGAGGCCCATGTGCTGGCGCGGATGCTGGAATTGAGCGGCGCCTTCATGGCGATGACCTTTGCCGTGTTCGTCGTCTATGGCCTCTGCGCGGCCTCGGTGCGCGAGCGCGTCATCTCCCGGCCCGGCGTCATGGCCTGGCTGCGCCGCAGCTTTGCCGCCGGCTTCGCCGCGCTCGGCGCCAAGCTCGCGTTTGCGGAGAGGTAGCTCCCTCTTCACCTCTCCCCGCTTGCGGGGAGAGGTCGCATCCCATCGCAGATGGGATGCGGGTGAGGGGGTACAGGTCTATCGTCGATCTCGCGTGTGGAGAGAGGCCCCTCACCCTGACCCTCTCAGCGCGAGCGAAGCTCGTCGCGGCCCCGTAAGAACGGGGAGAGGGAGTGAAAGAGCGGAGCCCGACAACGCGCAAATAAAAAAGCGGGCCTTGCGCCCGCCACCTTCACTTCGTCTCGATCCTTCCCGACGCCCGGGCGGAGCGAGGCTCCACCCGGGCAAAGAAAAAGAAGCCGCGTTACTTCTTCTTCGCCTTCTTGGCCTTCTTCGCCTTCTTCTTCGCCGCCTTCTTCGCTTTCTTAGCCATAGTATCCTCTTAGGGGTTAATGGTGGAACGCGACACGAGGGATGCTCGGCGGAGGGCCAGCCTCGCAACATCCTCGACGACAAGCTCAGCAGATTCGCAGGTCTCTGCCCCGCGCCGTCACATCCGTGTCATCGTGTTATCCACAGCTCAGATGCATTTTCAGATGATTTTGGTGCGCGAATCCGCATCGCCGCGCCAGCGCAGCATCGCCGGCGGCAGGCTTAACGATCCGACAACAGCCGCGCGCCGTTCATGAATCCAAAACCAAAGGCGCGTTTTCGGGGATCGCAGTGAGACTCCGTTAAGCGCAACCGCCGCATTGTCCCCCGCAAGAAAACGGGGATGGGTGATGGACGGACGGCTGCCAGGGACGGGGGGCGCGACGCTGCGTGTGCCGCACGCGCCATGCTGAACGTACCGACATTGTGGATGGTCTTCGTCGTCAACTTCCTGGCGCTCGGCGTGATCTGGGCCTACGTGACGCGCTCTTATCCGAAATTCGCGGCCGCGCGGTTCTGGATGGCCTCGTCCTTCGTCGGCGCGGCTGGGGCGATGACGGCCCTGATCCGTCTGTTCGTCGCCTCTCCCTTGCCGCTTCTGCTCGGCGCTGGCGGCGTCATCGCCGCAAGCTGCCTTGCCGCCATGGGCATTCAGCGCTTCTATGATCGGCCGGTCTCCTGGCGCCTCATGACCGCAACGGGAGGCTTGAGCCTCGCCGGCGTCGTGGTCTTCATGGTCGGCTTCGAGCACATGCAGCTGCGCATGCTCAGCTACACGCTCGGCCAGGCCCTGCCGCTGGTGCTGGCGCTGCGTCTGTTGCTGTCGCCGGAGGGGCGCGTCAGCCCGGGCGCGCGGCTGTCCGGCATCGTCATCCTCACCATCATCGCGATCCTGCTCGTGCGCACGGTGGGCAATCTGCTCGGCCACGATCTGTCGGCGCGCGCCGGTGGTCAGGCCCATGCCGTGATCGTGCTGGGGCTGCTGTTCCTGTCGATGACGCTCAATTTCGGTTTCCTGCTGATGGCGATGGACAGCTTGCGCAACGAGGTTGCCGACCTCGCGCTGCTCGACGATCTCACCGGCGTCGCCAACCGGCGGCATCTGCTGCAGCGCCTGACCGAGGAATGCGCCCGCTCGGAGCGCGGCGGCGCGCCGTTCTCGCTGCTGGTGATCGATCTCGACGGCTTCAAGACCATCAACGACACCCATGGCCATGCCGCCGGCGACGCCTGCCTGCGGCACTTCACCTTGATGGCGCAAACGCGGTTGCGGCCCGGCGACATGCTCGCCCGCACCGGCGGCGACGAGTTCTGCATCGTGCTGCCGTCGTCGTCGCTGCGCGAGGCCGCCGCGATCGCCCGGCGCGTGCTCGAGGTCTGCCGTCAGGACGCCGCGACCTGCACCGGCGGCGACATCCCGATCGCGATCTCGATTGGCGTCGCGCAGTGGGACCGCGGCATCGGTCAATTCCCGGACCGCCTGATCGCGCATGCCGACCACGCCCTCTACGCCGCCAAGAAGAACGGCAAGAACGATTTTGCCGTCTACGATCCGGCGCCGCCGCTCTCGCCCGAGCCGGTCGGTCCCGGCGAGCCCGTGCGCAACTTCGCGTAGAGGCGTGCTACATCAGGGGCCGCATTGGATCCGCATCATGATGTCTCGCCTGTTCGCGGCCGTTCTCGCCGCTCTGTTTCTGACAGCCCCCGCCACCGCTGAGGACGCCGAACTGGAAAAACTCGCGCGCGCTTCCGGCACGCCCGACATTCCCGGCCTGAAGATCGTGTGGCTGGCGCCATGGGGCGACGTCGGCAGCGCAAACCCCTGGCGCAACATCATCGTGCATCAGACCGAGGGGCCGGCGGGTTCGGCGCGCGGCGGCGCGCTCGCGCAGGCGAAGAACCCGACCCGTCGCGGCGTCACGGTGTGGGTCGAGACCGACGGCACGGTCTATTGGGCAGTCGCGGAGAATTTGGTGCCGACTCATGGCGACGGCGCCAACCGCAACGACAACAAATACATCGACAACAAGCCAACCTATCGCCAGGTCGTGCGCGACAATTCGATCGGCGTCGAGTTCGCCGGCAACTATCCCGACGTCGCGGCCGGCCCGACCGAGGCGCAGGTCGCGGCCTGGAAGATCCTCGTCAAGGTGCTGCGCGCGCGCTACGGCATCACGCTCGACCACGTCTATGCGCACAACTGGATCGACTACAAGGATGCCCGCTATTGCGAAGGCTGCTGGCTCGCCACGCTAGCGCGGGTGTGGGGGGAGTAGGGTTGCCTGTCATTCCGGGGCGCGCGCAGCGCGAGCCCGGAATCCATTCAACTCTGCGGCCTGATGGATTCCGGGCTCGCGCCAAGAGGCGCGCCCCGGAATGACGGGAGCCAGCTAAACCGCCTGCGACATCCAGCCGAAAAACCGCCGGATCAAACCAGGCCGCCGCGGCAGCTCCGGCGGATCATCGACGGCCAGCACGCGTTTGAAGAAGTAATTCAGAAACACCATGTCGTTCGGCTCGGTGACGGTGAATTGCTCCTCGCCGAAGAACACGCTGTAACTATAGAAGAACGGGCCCATGAGCGGGATCGTCGCTGTGCCCGCATAATCCTTCGAGATCACGAACTCCGACGGCTCGAGCCCGTGCTCGCGCATCGCTTGCTCGACCAGCGGCAGCTTGCGCATGAACTGGGCTTCGAAGCCGCCGACGGTGGATTGCAGGATGATCGACACGGTGTCCGTCCAATCGATGCTGTCGGTCCGACAGTTTTGGGTCGGCTGACCGGCAACGCGGGTTCAAGGCGAGTCAGTTCTACGTCGCAGCCACAACCACCGCTGTCATCGCCCGGTTTAACCGGGCGATCCAGTATTCCAGAGGCGTGGGTTGGATATCTCGCTGTCGCCACGCTCGCCGCGGCGTACTGGATGCCCCGCCTTCGCGGGGCATGACAACGAATGTAGTGACGCTCAATCTCCACCCCAAACAAAAAAGCCGGCGTTGCCGCCGGCTTTCTGTCTCTTTCGATCCGCCAATCTTTCTGGCGCCGTAACGCCGCTCAGTGCGCGGCTTCCAGCGCGGCTTGTTCCTGTCTTGCGATCGTGCCCTTGACCGCGGACTGCACCTTCTCGAAGGCGCGGACCTCGATCTGGCGGACGCGCTCGCGCGACACGCCGAACTCGGCAGCAAGGTCTTCCAGCGTCATCGGCTCATCGGCGAGGCGGCGGGCCTCGAAGATGCGGCGTTCGCGCGGGTTGAGCACGCCCATGGCGCCGTTCAGCGCGTCACGGCGGTGATCATACTCCTCGTGCTCCGCCATCAGGGCTTCCTGGTTCGGCGTATTGTCGACCAGCCAGTCCTGCCATTCGCCGGCTTCGCCGTCGTCGCGGATCGGCGCGTTGAGCGAGGCGTCGCCGCCGAGGCGGCGGTTCATGTCGATCACGTCCTGGTCGGTCACGCCCAGCCGCTTGGCAATGGTCGCGACCTGGTCGGGGCGGAGATCGCCCTCGTCCAGCGCGTTGATCTTGCTCTTCGCCTTGCGCAGGTTGAAGAACAGCTTCTTCTGGTTCGCGGTGGTGCCCATCTTCACGAGCGACCAGGAACGCAGGATGTACTCTTGAATCGACGCCTTGATCCACCACATCGCATAGGTGGCGAGACGGAACCCCTTCTCGGGTTCGAATCGCTTCACCGCCTGCATCAGGCCGACATTGCCTTCCGAGACGACCTCGGAGATCGGCAGGCCGTAGCCGCGATAGCCCATGGCAATCTTGGCCACGAGGCGGAGGTGGCTGGTGACGAGTTGGTGCGCCGCGTCGCGATCGTCATGCTCGCGCCAACGCTTGGCGAGCATGTATTCCTGCTGAGGTTCCAGCATCGGAAACTTGCGAATCTCGGCGAGGTAACGGGAAAGGCCGGATTCTCCATTGAGGACCGGCAAAGTAGCGGTACGGGCCATAGTGCGCCCTCCAAAAGGTTCAGGCCCCCGATAGCGGCGGGCCAGGCAGACGACCGCTGTGTCAAAGCCGGCCGGGCTGCGATGTTCCGCGTTGGTCATTTCCAACGCAGGCGCAATATACCCCATCGGGGGTGAAAAAGGGAAGGATTGCTGACGTCACGTCCCCGTGTGGCAGCTATAACTTTTTGTAATGTAACGCTTTTCTTAAAGAGGCTGCGTCATAGCGCCGCTTTCAGGCAGCTTTCGAGGAGAAGCAAATCCTCCGGCAGGGGCGCCTCCCAGTGCAGAAGTTCTCCCGTCCTTGGGTGCTGCAATACCAGCAGGTATGCATGTAGGGCCTGCCGCCCCAACGCCGCCAAAGCGGCCTGCGACTGAGGCCCGAGCTGGTTCGCCTTGGTCTTGAAATGCGGGCCATAGACGGCGTCCCCGAGCAGGGGATGGCCGATATGGGCGAGGTGGACGCGGATCTGGTGGGTGCGGCCGGTCTCGAGCTCGCAGGCGAGCAGGGCGGCGACGCCCTTGCCGTCGCGCCCATCAAAACTCTCCAGGATTTCCCAATGCGTCACCGCCTCGCGGCCGCCCTGGCGCACCGCCATCTTCTCGCGCGCATGCGGATGGCGGTCGATCGGCGCATCCACCGTGCCGCGATGCCGGTTCGGCACGCCCCAGGCAAAGGCCATATAGCCACGCCGCATCTCGCCAGTGCGGCCGTGGTCGGCGAATTGCTCTGACAGTGAGGCATGGGCGAGGTCGTTCTTGGCCACCACCATCAGCCCCGTGGTGTCCTTGTCGAGCCGGTGCACGATGCCGGGCCGGCGCACCCCGCCGATGCCCGAGAGCGAAGCGCCGCAATGGGCGATCAGCGCATTCACCAGCGTGCCCGTCTCGTGGCCGGCCGCGGGGTGCACGACCAGGCCCTTCGGCTTGTTGATGACGACGATGTCGTCGTCCTCGAACACGATGTCGAGGGCGATATCCTCGCCCTTCGGTTCCGCCGGCGCCGCCTCGGGCACGTCGATTGTGATCGTATCGCCGGATGCGACGTGATAAGCGGGGTCGCGGATCGCGGAAGCCTTCAAACTCACTGCGCCCGCCAAAATCAGGGCTTTCAGCCTCGATCGCGACAGGTCGGTGAGGTGCGCCGCCAGCACGCGGTCGAGCCGGGCCGAGCCCTCGTCGCCGGCGACCACGACCTCCAACCTTTGCGCAGAGCCAAAATTGTCCATGACGACGTCTGATACCGCTATTCCCGAACCGACCCCCGAGCAGGCCGCGCTGTTCGCGCGGGTGCGGCGGATGATGCTGATCGCGGGGTTGACCACGGCGCTGGCGATCTGCGCCGTCCTGATCGCGGTGGGCTACCGCCTTTTCAAGTCGGAGGGAAGGGCGGTCGAGGTGGCCAGCGACGTCACCGCCACCCTGCCGAAGGGCGCCAAGATCGTCGCAACTGGCGTGGCCGGCGACCGCGTCGTGGTCACGCTCGACGTGGGGGGCGTGATCGAGATCCGCACCTTCGATGCCCACACCTTGAAGCCGGCCGGAAAGCTGAAATTTGCCAATGAGCCGTGAGGGTTGGCCCGGATAATTGCCTAAATCCCCGCCGTCGTCCTGGCGAAGGCCAGGACCCATAACCACCGAGGCCGGTTGCGTGAAGGAGATCGGCACTCCGATTTGCCTTAACCACGAAGATTTGGGGTAATGGGTCCTAGCTCCCGTGCGCAATTGCGCACTAGGCCAGGACGACGCGGCTCGGGCCATTTGAAACCCCCAATCTCACCTTGCCGCCGGCAAAATTCGCGGCTATGTCGTACCCCTCACGCTCCCTTCGTCTAGCGGTTAGGACGCGGCCCTCTCAAGGCTGAAACAGGGGTTCGATTCCCCTAGGGAGCGCCATTGCTGCGATATTCCGCGATGTTCTACGACATTCTACGATGCCGCCCCCCGTCAGGCGGCGCTAGCATTCGCACTCGCCAGCTGCCCCTCACAGCCGACTGCATCAGCGAAGTTTTGTGACTTGGCGGCTCAATTCGCATAATGAGCGGCTACAGAATGTGCGCTCGTAGGGAAGGCGGAGTCCGGCTTGTAGCGGCCGGCAAAGGGGTTCTGAATCACGGCTGCTGCCGACCAGACGACCCCTGTGCGCGCGACTCGCGCTTATGCCGAATCTCGTCGCTAGTCCCCCACCCCCGGCTGACGGAAAACGAGCGCAGTGATGGCACGGTTGCCATCACCAGGCTCATCGCCGGCGCCTCCTCTGTTCTTGGACGAGCGTTGAACTTTCGCGCGGCAGACGCTTGCCCCGTCTAACCTTGCTGACAATGGGACGGGGCGGGACCAGCTGAGACACTCCGGAGAGAAGACTGGCGTTACCTTGTGCCAATAGTTTGCGTTCCCAAGCGAGCGCATGGCGGACGATCAGGGAAAGATCATCCCATTGGGACCGCCAGCCTAAAAGGTTGCGCATCCGTTCCGCCGACGCCACGATCTCCGCCGGATCGCCAGGCCGGCGGGCGGCAAGTTCGACGGGAAAGTCGTATCCGGATTCGCGCCGCATGGCGTCGATCACCTGCATGACCGAAAAGCCGCAGCCGTAGCCGCAATTTAGCGTCAGGGACTCTCCACCACCGCGCAGGTATGAAAGCGCGTGACAATGGGCGTTTACGAGGTCGCTCACGTGGATATAGTCGCGGATGCAGGTCCCGTCAGGCGTGGGATAGTCAGTGCCGAAAACCTGCATCCTCTCTCGCAGACCCACGGCAGTTTCCGCTGCAACCTTGATAAGATGCGTTGCCCCTCGCGTTGCCTGTCCAGTGCGCAGAGCAGGATCGGCGCCTGCTACGTTGAAATACCTCAAGATGACGTAGCGCAGGCCATGAGCGCGTGCAGCATCGCGCAGCATTGTTTCGGCCATGAACTTGGATGCGCCGTAAGGTGACACAGGCGCAACGGGGGTCTCTTCCGTGACAGGATTTGCCGGCGGATTCCCGTACACCGCAGCCGTCGACGAGAGGATGAAACGCCGCACTCCACTTCTGATTGCGATCTCGAACAGACTTCGGGAATTTGCGGTGTTGTTGCGGTAATATCGAAGCGGGTCGGCAACCGACTCCGAAACAACGACCGAACCCGCAAAATGAATAATCTCGGAAATCCCATATTTCGCGATCAGCGGCGCAACTCGCCGCTGATCCCCGATGTCCCCAACGAAAACCGGAACTCCGGATGGTATTGCCCATTCGAAGCCCGATGAAAAATCATCGATCACGATGGGCTGTTCGCCACGATCAGCAAGTTCGTACACCATGTGGCTCCCAATGTATCCGGCACCTCCGGTGATAAGGATCGCCATTGCTCGTCCACCTTGGGAGGCCTGATTTGAAGCTTCGGAACAAAGTTCCCTTCAGGCGTGTTATGAAAGCTCAGCCAAGGACAACACTTGAGGTGCGCTGGGGGTTCGTTCGCGATTAAGCGGTTGAGCGGGATGTCGCCTGATGTGATGGAGGCGGCAGTGTCGGCCGATGGCCGTCTGCATCTTGATCCGCCGCTTGGACTCCTCGTGCAGCCGCGATCGCAGGACAGGCATGGCGCTTGAACGGGTGGATGGCGACTGTTCCAGGCTTGCGAGGCCGAAACTCGGCCTCGCATTTGCTGCTCGCCATGCCGAGACGTTGCTTGTGCTCCTTGTGCTGGGCGTGGCCTTGGTCATCGGGCTTGTGACCGCCGCGGATTACGGGCTGTCGACCGACGAATTCAACACCGACGAGTACGGCCCCAAGGCACTTGCCTGGTACACGAGCGCGTTTGCGGACCGGTCTCAGTTCGAGACGGTCGAAGAGTATCTTTGGATGTATGGGCCGTGGTTTCAGGTGCTCGTCGCGGCCGTGCAGTCGCTTGATCTCGCGAGCCCGATCACCGTCCGGCACGCGATGACCTTCCTGTTCGGCCTCGCTGGGCTCGCCGCTGTCGTGCCGATGGCACGGCTCACCGTCGGGCGCTGGGCTGGGTTGACGGCGCTCACCCTGTGCCTGCTGACCGGCTACCTGTACGGCAACCTGTTCTTCGCCCCGATCGACGTGCCGTTCCTGTTCGCCATGAGCTGGTCGACGCTCGCGATCGTCCTGATGGTGCGGCAGGAGGTGCCGGGCTGGCCTCTGACCCTCGCGACGGGCCTTGCCACTGGCCTCGCCATCGCGACGCGCCCCGGCGGGGTGATCACGCACGCCTACCTCGTCGGCGGCATGAGCCTGTGCGTGCTCGAGGCGCTGCTGCGCCATGGCCGGGCGGGCTATGGCCAATTGCGCCAGATCGCCTTGCATACGTTGCTCGTCATCGTCATCGCCTGGCTGACGGCGATCGCGCTCTGGCCGTGGTTGCAGATTGGAAATCCGCTCATGCAATTCCTCGAGGCCTATCGGCACTTTGGTACGCTCGACACCTCGTTCGAATTCCAGAACTGGGGCCGGCTCACGTTCACCGATAACGTGCCCGCCTGGTACATCCCCGGACAGCTCCTGGCGCGTCTGCCCGAGGGCTTTTTGGCGTTGCTGTTGCTCGGCATGGCGGTCTGGATCGGTGCTGCAGCGTCGTGGACCCGCGCCACCCTCGGCGCCCTGCGCCGGTCTGGCGTCGTGGGACTGCGACCGGTCGTGGCCGAGCTCGCAGGATCGCGCGCGGTGCTGGTCGTCAGTGTGGCGGCGTTCGCGCCTATCGCGGTGCTCATCCTGCAGGGCTCGACGCTCTATGACGGTGTCCGCCATGTATTGTTCGTGATCCCAATGCTCGCCATCGTGGCCGCGCGCGGGCTCACGAGCCTCTTGCCCTTCTTGCGACGCCTCCCGATTGTGCCCGTGGCCCTTGGGGGCGTGCACACGGCTGCCATCGTGGTGACGCTCGTCATCCTACACCCGCTCGAATATATCGCGATGAACAGTCTGGCAGGCGGCGTCGCCGGCGCTTACGGCCGTTTCGACCTCGACTATTGGAGCATGGCGGCTCCCGAGGCGCTGCGCCGCCTCGAGGACCGAATTGACGCCGAAGGCCGGTTCGCGGGCGATCCACCGCGCGTGCTCCTCTGCCTGGCCTGGCGCGAGCAACTCGCAGGCGTGACGTTTCGACGCAACTGGATTGCCGAAACACATGTGGAAGAGGCCGACTACCTGATCGCCACCGAGCGCTGGCCTTGTGCCGACGGCACGACGGCCGTACTGGTTGACGAGGTCACGCGATTTGGCCGCCCGTTCGCCAAGATCTACGCCAATCATCGCGGGCTCGATGAGTGACGTCAAGTTCCGGTGCGACTTGGCAATGGCATCTACTTCTTCGCCTGCGACTCGATCGGGGGCGCCTCGGCCTTTCGACCCAACATGACCGGGCGACGTTTTCGCGGAGGGACTGCCTCACGACGTCGCTCCCTGGCGCGATCGATCGCCACGGCGCGCGCCAACCGCGTGATCATGTCGAGCTGGAGCCGCAGCTTGAGATGCAAGTTGAGCATGATGAGCAGGCTGATCACGACCCAGATATAGACGATCAGGTCGGAGCCGCGGCCAATTCCCACGAGAGCCGCAAGTGCTGTAGCGTGTTCCTGCACCCAGACGAAGTAGAGGCCGGCGAGCGCAGCGCCGCTCGCAAGCAGGCCGATGATCGGCACCGTCCGATGCGCCGACCAGGCGTAAACCAGAACCAATGTCAGAAGGGCCGTCAGCAATAGCTGCGCGATCATCGGTAGAGCCTCCGCGCAAACAGATCGATCAGGATGATTAGCGCATCGGTGATGCGTTGACCCTTGCCCAGCGAATAGGCGCTGTACTCGATATTTACTGGCACTTCGACAAAGCGCAGGCGGCTCTGCGCGATCTGGTGCAGGATCTCGGACGCGTGCGCCATTCGGTTCTGTCGCAAGAAGATTGCGCGGGCGCCGCGCGCGGTCATCGCCCGTAGGCCATTGTGGGTATCGGTGACCGGCAGCCCGGTGCTCGCGCGCGTGAACCAGAGCGCGGCGCTGAGTAGGATGCGGCGCGACATCGGCAGATTTGCGGTCGCACCGATGAGAAAGCGGCTGCCGAGCGCGAAATCGATGCCGGGCTGCTCGATCGCCGCGAGCAGCGCGGCGATGGCCGCGGGGGAATGCTGGCCGTCGGCGTCGAACGTGACGAGCGCATCCGCACGCTGCTCGAGGGCGTAGTCGATGCCGGTCTGCAGCGCGGCGCCCTGTCCGAGGTTGATCGGATGCCGGACGACGACCGCGCCTGCGAGCAACGCGACGTCGCCGGTGCGGTCGCCGGAGCCGTCATCGACTACGACGACGGCGTATCCCGCGCGGCGAATGCCGGACACGACGCTGCCGACCACCGGCGCTTCATTGTACGCCGCGACAACGACCCAGGGATTGCGAATCCGGCCGTTCATGTCTCATCAACCCACAACAAGCACAAGACCGCAGGCGATCACCGCGATTCCGACCAGAAGGCGCGCCGACAGCGGCTCGGCGAACACCAGCGCGCCGAGGACGGGCGTTACCGCAAACGCGACGGCCACGAACGGATACGCGCGCGACAGCGGCGTGAATGTCAAAAGCCAGACCCACAGGACGGACAGCGCCGCATAGAGCGCGATGGCGCCGATAAACGGTGCGTCCTGCAATAGCAGCAGCGCACGCGCCGACAACGGATGGCCGTCGCCGAGGCGCAGCGCGGCGGCCTTGAACAGGAGTTGGCCCGCCGCCATGCCGGCCGCGTAGGTGAGGAGCAATGCGATCTGGCCGAGGTTGAGGCGCTCTGTCATGGGAGGCTCGTATCACGATATGGGGGCGCCTTGCTCAAGACCACGCGCATCGCGTCGAACAGGTTCACCGGAATGGCGAACCGGTTGCCGCTCGGGCTGGCCGCGATCCTGCGGCCGAGCATGCGACCGACCTGGAAGGCGATCAGCGAGAACGGCACGAATTTCCAGGGGTGATCGGAACTCTCGACGCAAAGGCCGACCGAATGGGCCAGAGACGCGATGCTGTCGCGGTTGAAGAACCACAGGTGCTGCGGAGGCGTCATCAGGCGCCAGTGCGCGCCGGTCGAGCGCGCCGCCAAGGAACCGAAGTCTCCGGTCGTCAGCACGATGATTCCGTCCGGCCGGAGATGGTCCGCGAATAGCGCGAGGGCTTCCTGCGGGTCGGGCAGATGCTCGATGACGTCGAGGAGCACTATGACATCCAGGGTGCCAAACGAGTTGAGAGTCGCTTCGCTCAGCAGACCGCAGACGACGTTCAAGTCGAGATCGCCAGCATGGGCAGCAGCCGCCTCCGCCGGCTCGATGCCGCTCACCTCAAATCCGGCGCGGCGGGCTTCATCGAGAAAAAAGCCGTAGGCGCAACCGATCTCGAGCAGGTAGCCCTGTGGCTTGCGGCGCTGGATGAACTCGACCGTGCGGGCGAACTCGCGCCGTAGCACGGGTTCGGCGCCGCGATAGTCGGCGTAGCCGTCGGACTGACGGCCGGAAAAGTAGCCATCGTCATAATAGGCGAGGGGATCGAAGCTCGATGCCTCGGTGCGTCCCAGTCCGCAGTTACGACATTGAAAGATGTCGCAACCGTTCTTAATGTAAAGAAACCGATGCGGCGTCGCCCGACTGCACGCGGGACACTTAAGCGTAAGCGCAGTTCGGTCGTTTCGCATCAGCACATACGTCCCCCCATGGCGTTTTGTCAGTGCGAAAAACGCCTCCGACGCCGAACTGTTCCGCTCGGCGAACGGCCACGGGGTCGCAGGCTGGTAGCTGCGAAATAGCTCGAGGATGATCCACACTCTCGGCGGTGCAGCACGGTGAGACGGCGGTCGTCCGAGGGACGATGCCGGAGCTACTGGGCGCCAGCGTCGTCGAGCTGGGGCAGCGTCAGCTGAGGCTGATCTTGAGTAGCTTGGCTGCGTTGTCGCCCAGGATGCCGGCGCGGTGCTCGTCCGTAAGCCCCGGCGTCTTCATGACGTGCTCGATTGGATAGCGCGGTCTAGAATTAGATAGCAATCTCAAGCACATAAGAGATCGTGTTTTTGTTCTGAATGGAGCGCCATTTGTGTCTGGACGCTCGGAATTATCAGGTCGCGTCGCGCCGCAATTGGCTTGCGCTGAAGCGTGCCTGTGACGATCGCCCGCCGGACAGCGCGCTCCGCGCCTCGCAGGAGCAGCACTACCGCGGCTGATATCCCTCAACGCGCGTCAGAAGTTCTTCTTCCAGGGCAGCCCGGCGCTTCTCGAGCCACTCAATTTCCGCCTCCTGATCAGCTCTCGCCTCGTAAGCTTTAAGGAGATCAGTGACGCGGCCGTATTGGTGGCAAAGTGCGTCGAAGGTTCCGTCCGTCGCCACCAACCGGCGCACGACCTCTTCGTCCTCGGAGAACCTTGCCAGCAATGGCCGGATGCACTCCACGAGCTCGTTTGTTTCCATCGCTCCTCGCTGTTCCGTCCGACGCGTTTCGCGGGACAAGCCGCGAAGACCGCGGACTTAAGATTTCATCTTTCGAATCTCGTCGACGATCTCGGGATTGGCGAGCGTCGAGATGTCGCCGGCATCCTCGTTGTTCGAAATCGCCCCGAGAACGCGGCGCATGATCTTTCCGGAACGGGTCTTCGGCATATCGGGGACGATCACGACACGACGCGGGCGAGCGATTGCCCCTATCTCACGGATCACGGAATCTTCCACTCGCTTGCGGATGTCCTCGCTCGCAGCGAGCCCAGGCTTCAGCGAGACGTAGAGATCGGGGACCTTGCCTTTGATTTCGTCCCTGGCAGGAACCACTGCCGCCTCGGCGATCTCCTCAACAAGCAGGCTCGCGGACTCGATTTCCTTGGTCCCAAGCCTATGCCCGGCCACGTTGATGACATCGTCAATTCGACCCAGGATGCGATAATAGCCATCGGCCGCCTGGAGAGCGCCGTCGCCGGCCATGTACGGCCAATCGCGCCAGTTGTGGCTCGTCCGGTCCTTGCAGTAGCGCGCGTAGTATTGTTGGACGAAGCGATCGGGGTCTTTCCAGATCGTCTGAAATGAGCCCGGCCAGGGGTTCTGGATGCAGATGTTTCCGGCACGGCCGGAGCGCGGCGGAATCTCGGCACCTGCCTCGTCGTAGATGATCGGGTGAATGCCCGGCACTCCCGGCCCCGCGCTTCCCGGCTTCATCGGGTTCAGCGCCGGAATCGTGCTGCACAGAAAACCGCCATTCTCCGTTTGCCACCAGGTGTCGACGATGACCGCCTCGCCCTTGCCAACGACGTCGTGGTACCACTTCCAGACGGCCGGTTCGATGGGTTCGCCCACGGTGGTCATATGCTTGAAGTGGTGATTGTACTTTGGCGGCTCGTCCGGCCCGGCGCGCCGAAGCGCCCGTATGGCTGTCGGCGAGGTATGAAAGATATTGACGTCGAGCTCTTCGGCGATGCGCCACGGACGCCCCGCGTCAGGATAGGTAGGAAGCCCTTCATACACCACCGACGAGGCGGCGAGCGCCAGCGGCCCATAGACGATGTAGGAGTGACCCGTGATCCAGCCAATATCGGCCATGCACCAGTAGACATCCTCCGCATGGATGTCCTGGATGTATTTTGACGTTCCCGCGACGTAGGACAGATATCCGCCGGTAGAGTGCTGACATCCCTTTGGCCTCCCGGTGGTGCCGCTGGTGTACATCAGGAACAGCGGATCTTCCGCGGGCATTTCCACGGGGTCGACCCGGCGCCGCCGATAGCCCGACAACATCTCGTTCATGACGAAATCGCGGCCCTCAATCAATGGCGTCTTGCTTGAGTATCGCCCAGGGTATCTCTGCCACACGAGCACCTTCTCGACCTTGGCGCCTTCCTTCTCCGCCTCGCTGACTGCGACGTCGGCTTTCTCCTTGTGATCGAGAAGCTGGCCGCCACGGTGATAGGCATCCATCGTGATCAACACACGGCTTTCGGAATCGACGATGCGATCTGCCGTGGCTTTCCCGCTGAAGCCGCTGAAGACTTGCGAGTGAATGATCCCGAGCCTGGCGCAGGCCAGCATCGTGATCGGAAGCTCCGGCACCATGGGCATGTGCAACGTCACCCGGTCGCCTTTCTTGAGACCACAGCCGTCTTGCAACAATGCCGCGACCTCGTTCACGCGCACATAGAGCTCCTGGTAGGTGACGTGCTGGATCGCTTCGTGCTCCGGCTCGGGGACGAAGTGAATCGCCGTCTTGTTCTTGTGTTTGGGGAGATGGCGATCGACGCAGTTGTAACTGGCGTTGATCCTGCCGCCGACGAACCATCGCCAGAACGGCGGATTGCTCGTGTCAAGCGTGATGTCCCAGGGCCGGTACCAGTGAAGGAGATCGGCGTACTCTTTGAAGCAGTCCGGGACGTTGTCGAGACTGAACCGATCAAAGACCGTTTTGTCTGTCAGGTTGGCCTGCGCGAGAAATCTCTCCGGCGGGTCGACATAATTCTCTTCCTGCCAGTGGACCGCGATCTCGGCTTCCGACACTTCTGCTGTACTTTGTGACATACGCCGTCTCCCAAGCTATCGCGTAGCCTCGAAATCACGTGGGCCGCAGGGTGCTCTCGCGCAGACGGGCGCTGGCGGCGCCCGCAGCGCGAGGCCGTTTCAAGAATGCATGTCTCAGAAATTCGATCATCCGGCACTCCCTATGCCGTGGCGGGAGCGCAATTCACGCTCAACGTCCAGCGGGAGCGTTACGAGCTGGCAACAAGTTTAGATCGTTTCAGTCAACCTGGCGAGGCTTGCTCCCTCTCTCCTCGCACATATGAGGTGGCGCCTGTTGCAATGCAGCGCCCTCAATGCCTCAGTTGGTGCGGCGCAGCAGTGAACCGCAGCGCATCACAGTGCGGTGCAGGATTGTATCGGTATTTCCACTACATAAGAGTTCGCGGTTTTGTTCTGAGCGGCGCGCCATTGCCTTTGCTCTGCTGGCAAGACCAGGTTGCGGTACCGCAGCCAGCCTGATGCCCCCCCGCAATAACTTCGACTGGCCGATAGCGCGAAAGGCCCGGTAAAGGCGTGGTCGTCATCGCCGACGTGCCTTCGAAAACAAGGCGCCCTCTTGGGATCAGGACACGCGGCGCACAGCTCTCGACGACACACTGTCGATAGGCTGCTGCGGTCCGGTTCGCCGAAGCGCAGGTGCGGTCGTGTCGCAGATTGAGCGTGCCGAAGACGATGCCGCCCCCTTTCTCTGAACAATCGCAACCGTGCAGTCGAGCCAGCTCGCTCTTATGTATCTATCGATACGCACCAGCACGACGGTTGCCGCGGCCTTGTTCGCGGCATAGGTGCTGATGAAACCAACGACCAGGGAGTTGATCGATGAGGTCCTTTCTGCTGCTGACGGCCAGTGGTCCGTTGCTGGTCCTCACGTCCCACGGAACGCTGCACGATCCGAAGTTCCTGGGCAGGCTCAAAGCCAAGGGAATCGGCAAGTTTGTCGCTTTCGATGTGCCGCTTGATCTCGCGAAGGAGCGCTATGGCGGGCATTTCCACGCGGTCGAGAGCGATTTGCACGAAACAGACGACTTGAGGGTCCTCGATTTCAATGGCCAGCGGATCTTTCAGCTGTTTCGTTTCGACGAACTCGGTGCCGCAGTATTGCAAGAGCAAGCCTGATGCACGCTTGATCGCGCCCGGAAGGGAGCGGCTGGTTGCCGTCAGAAATCCATTGGCGGCATGCCCGGCGCATGCGTCTCGGCCTTCTTCGGCTTTTCGGCGACCAGCGCTTCCGTCGTGATCAGGAGCGCGGCGATGGAGGAGGCATCCTGCAACGCGGTACGCACGACCTTGGCGGGGTCGATCACGCCGGCCTTCACCATGTCCTGATATTCGCCGGTCGCAGCATTGAACCCCCAATTGTAGTTGTCGTTCTCAAGCACCTTGTTGACGACCAGCGAGCCCTCTTCACCCGCGTTCTCCGCGATCTGGCATGCTGGCATCCGCAGCGCACGACGCACGATCTCGACGCCTGCCTTCTGATCGGCATTGGCCGTCCTCATGCCCTTGAGCGCCTTCTGCGCTCGCAGCAGGGCGACGCCACCGCCGGGAAGGATGCCTTCCTCGACCGCTGCGCGCGTTGCATGATGCGCGTCGTCGACGCGGTCCTTGCGCTCCTTGACCTCGACCTCGGTTGCGCCGCCGACGCGGATCACCGCGACCCCGCCGGCAAGCTTCGCCAAACGCTCCTGGAGTTTCTCGCGGTCGTAGTCAGAGGTGGTCTCCTCGATCTGCACCTTGATCTGCGTCGTGCGCGCTTCAATGTCCTTTTTCGCGCCGGCGCCGTCGACGATGGTCGTGCTCTCCTTATCGACCACGACCTTCTTGGCGCGCCCGAGCATGTCGAGCGTGACATTCTCGAGCTTGATGCCGATATCTTCGGAGATCGCGGTGCCGCCGGTCAGGATCGCAATGTCTTCCAGCATCGCCTTGCGGCGATCGCCAAAACCCGGCGCCTTCACCGCGGCGACCTTCAAGCCGCCACGCAGCTTGTTGACCAGGAGCGTTGCGAGTGCTTCGCCTTCGACATCCTCCGCGACGATCAGAAGCGGCTTGCCCGATTGCGCCACCGCCTCCAGGAGCGGAAGCAGGGTCTGCAGTACAGACAGCTTCTTCTCGTGGATCAGCAGATAGACGTCCTCAAGCTCGACGCGCATTTTTTCGGCATTGGTGGCGAAATAGGGCGAGATGTAGCCGCGGTCGAACTGCATGCCTTCGACGATTTCGAGCTCGGTGCTGAGGCTCTTTGCCTCTTCCACCGTAATGACGCCCTCATTGCCGACCTTCTTCATGGCGTCGGCGAGGAACTTGCCTATCTCGGCGTCGCCATTCGCCGAGATGGTGGCGACCTGAGCGATCTCCTCGTTAGCCGTCACCTTCCTGGCATGAGACTTCAGGTCATGCACGATCGCGTCCACAGCAAGATCGATGCCGCGCTTGAGGTCCATCGGATTCATGCCTGCGGCGACTGACTTGGCGCCTTCCTTGACAATGGCTTCTGCGAGCACGGTTGCGGTCGTGGTGCCGTCGCCCGCGATATCGCTGGTCCTGGACGCCACCTCGCGCACCATCTGGGCGCCCATGTTCTCGAACCTGTCCTCAAGCTCGATCTCCTTGGCGACGGTGATACCGTCCTTGGTGATACGCGGCGCGCCGAACGATCTTTCGATCACCACATTGCGCCCCTTGGGACCGAGCGTGACCTTGACGGCATTCGCCAGCGTATCAATGCCCCGCAGCATCCGTTCGCGCGCTTCGGTCGCGAATTTCAGATCCTTGGCAACCATGATGCGAACCTCCCTTCACTCCTCCCCTTAAGCTGAGCAAGCGGTCTCAGGTCGCCTTCAATCAGGAGCCGGCGCCCTTGACCGTCCGTCGGTTACGTCTGGATTATACAGCAATTTCAATTATATAGGAGTTCGCATTTTTGTTCTGATTGGCGCGCCATTTCTCGAAGCCAACCTTCCGCTGATCCCGATTGATTGTTCCGCCCGCCGGGTGAACCCATGGCATTGGCGGTCAGTATCCGGGCCGACAATTGTATCCGGCGGCGCAAGGGCCCGCATGGGCCCAAGTCCGGCAAGCCATGGATACAGCGCGTTCATCAGCATCCCCTGGCGATGTCGTTCAGATCCGAGTAGCCCCAGACCTTGTGACTCTTTCCGGCGGGGGTGCGCCAACACTTGCTTACGACTTTGCCTATCACCGTTATGAAATTCAGCGTGACGTTGACCCTGCGCCCGCAGTGGTTGTTGTAATAGACCGTTGTCGTGGCGCTGCCGTCGGCCCAGGTGTAATTGGCACGTTTTGCGGATTGCTCCGAGCAGAAAAAGCCAGCGTAGTAAGCTGAAGCTGGTGAACCGGACAGGAGGCTCGTCGCAAGAACGATGCTGGCACCGGTCGCCAGCCGTGGGGTCCTGTGGGCGCGCATGTGTTTCCTCTAATTTCTCCCCAGCCTCATCACCCGCCACGCGAGAGGAACTTGCGGCGCTCAACTCGATTCCTCCGGCTGTAACCTGCCAGCGAACCGAAAGGTCCCGCCGCTTCGATCGCGACACGATGGCGCAGGGGGCGGTCCTGCTCCGCCGGGATCGTCTTCTCAGCGCTTGTTGTCCGCGCGGCGCGTCTCCCATGGAGCGGCGCGCTCAAAGAGTTCAATCATTGCCGCCACCGGCCGTTTTTCCGTTGGAGCCGCAACGAGCGTGCGCAGGAGCAAGCCTTCGCTTCGCTCGGCGCAGGCGCTCTCTCACGCGGTCGTGCCGTCGATCGAGCGGCGGATCACCCGCTGCACTTCCGCATTCGACAGAAACAGGTCGTGGTTGATGATGCCCCAGCCTTCCTGCGAGGCATCGACCACGCGCACGCCGAGCCGCGCGATGGCAGCCTTCTCGGCGGCGCCGACCCTGGTCATTCCGCCTGCGATCTGTCCCGACAGCGCCAGCGCGCGATCGTTGGTCGAGGCAATCACGGTGATCTTGCCGGTCAGCGGACCGATGCGCTGGATCGACGACGAGAACACGTCCATGTCGATATCAGGCGAGGCAAACACCACCGCGCCGATCTTGCTCGTGACGGTGTCGCCATATCGGGCATAGAGCTGACGCAGGCTTTCGAGCGTCAGCATGGTTCCCATACTGTGCGCAACGATGTGCACGCGGCCGCCGGTTGGCGCCGACACGAGTGCGGAGAGCACGCGTTCGAAAGCGTCGCGGGACCACATCGCGCTGTCGCGGTCATAGGCATAGTCGAATAGTCCGGCCTTGGAAGGCCATGAGAACACCATGGTTCGGCCGCGAAACTTGATCCCATCGGAGAGATGGGCGGCATCCAGCACCGCCGTCTCGAACGTCTGCTTGAAGCCGTGCACATAGATCAACACGTCCCCTGCGCCGGCCTGCGCAGCGAGATCGCCGGCGTCGGCCGACACCGGCTCGATCCGATCAAGACGCCAATCGTCAAGTCCAACCGAGGCGAGAGAAAGTCGGCTCTCGTCCGGGGCCACCAGCTTCGCCCGCGCGACCGTCATGCTCGTCGCGCGGTCCGGCCCGAACCAGGGTTTCGCGCGACCGCCGTTCACGGGCTTGCGCGTGGTGGTGACAAGCAATGTGGGGTCAACGGAAAGAGACGACGCGTCGAAGCGCGCGCCGGTCGCACCCAAGCCGGCGCATCCGCCGAGCGCGAGGGCACTCCCTGCCGACACAAGTCCGCCGAGGAGAGCGCGGCGCGAAACAGAACGACCGGAGTCGCGTTGCAGAAGACGTCGGACGATCACACGGAACCTTTGGGAACTTTGCCCACCGTAACGCCGCCCCGCCTAGCTCCCTGAATGACAATGGGGGCAAGAAGACGGCGGAGTAGCGTCGCGGTTGCGTAGACATAGTGTCCGAACGAGCGCCAGGTCAGTCGATGATTTCGATCGAATGTAGCGTGCACCAATCGCGCAACGCCTGCTTCGTCGCCTCATTCTCGTAGGCATGCCAGCGATCGATCGCGCGGCGTCTGGCGAGCAAGGACTTGAATTTCGGATAGGCGCCCCGCTTGCTGAAGAAATAGCGGACATCGTCGAAATCATCCGGCAGGAACTCGCGGACGAAAGCCAGCACCAGGGGCTTGCCGAGGCCGAGATCTCGTTTGTCCGGGAGCGCGAGAAATTTCTCCTCGTCGTCGATGTCATCAGGCAGTTCGTCGTTGAACTCTGCTGCGTCCATGAAATCTGTTTGATAATAGATCTTCCCGGTCTGCCTGCAGACGAAGGCGCGGAATTCCCCCATGTCGCCGTTGGTGTTGGCGAACTCGAAGGCTGTGGTGATGTCTTCGAATTTCACGGGCATTGGCTTTGGTCGCTACATCATCGCAACTGCAGTACTCTCAAACCGCCTCATAAGACGCGATCCTCTTGATCTGAGGTGCGAGCACGTCCTCCGCCGTTTCGAGGTCGAAGCGGGTCTGAATGTTCATCCAGAACGCGGCGCCTGTCTTGAAGAACTTTCCCAGCCGCAGCGCGGTGTCGGCCGTGACGGATTTTTCTTCGCGCGCAATACGTTCGATTCGGGTGCGCGGCACGTTCAGAGCGGCCGCGACCGCGTAGGGCGTCAGCTTGAGCGGAACGAGAAATTCTTCACGCAGGATTTCGCCGGGATGAATCGGCGGAAGTTTCCTTGCCATCTGCGAACTCCTTTTGGCTAGCCACAATCGGCCTGTCGGACTAATGATAGTCCATGATCTCGACATCTTCGGGGCCCGCGTCCGTCCATCTGAACACGATCCGCCATTGATCGTTGATGCGAATCGAGTACTTCCCCGCCAGCTTCCCCTTGAGAGCTTCGAGGCGGTTGCCGGGAGGTGATCTCAGGGCGTCGAGAAAGTCGGCAGCGTCCACCATGATGAGTTTTCGGCGGGCGATCTTTGCGAGGTCCGCCGGAAAACCTTTCGGAATCGTGCGGCCCTTAAGGATCGGCTCGGCGAACTTCCCCTTGAAGCTCTGGATCATGTCAATACGTATCTTGTCGGGATACGTAATTCAAGGCCTTCGTATCTCGTTGGGATACTAAGGGCAGTTGCCGCGCTCCGCGGAAGCTGGCCGAAAGGATCGGCTCGGCTCTCAGGCGAAACACCAGTGTCAAGTCGCTCTGTCAAAAATATTCCACTTTACCGAAATTCGGATTTGTCGTATGTGTCGGCCCATCCCAGCCCACCATAGGGGCGGTCGTACGTCGTCACGAACGCGGGTTGGGGGTTGCGGTGGACGCGGGTGGCGTTAAGGCGGGCTTCGAGCATGCAGGGCGAGATGAACCTCGTGAGCATGGCGCGGGCCGCGAGGACGGACGGCGCTCATGTCCGGCGAAGCCTCTTGGCGGAGCCGGATGGCCTGCGTACGGCGAAACCGTGTGGTCCTTGCTGCAAGCGATTTTTTCGGCCTGTTGAAATCACCGGAAGCGCCTGAAGATGAAGGTATATTTCTGTTGCTGCCGGACGGGCGAGAGGCCCGTCCGAACCTGCTTGGGCCCTAACAGGCCCTAGTTTCACGTGGCGCGGGCCGGTCCCGTCCCCTGTAAGCCCGGTTGCGTTGTGCGGCCTTCCTGCGGCCATTGGAACGCCGGGACCGGCACGAGGTTAGATGGATTGTGCACCATCGCGGCGGCGCTGACCGCGCTCTGGATCGGAGGCAGCACATGATCATCGTGGACGAGGACGGCGAGATCATCGCCACAGCATCCGATGACCATACTCTAATCGGCGGCCACCACCGCCTCGCAGTGGCGGCCAGCCTTGGTAAAAAACTGTTCTGGCGACATACCGGCGAACAAGTGAAGCTTGATAACTTCTTCAAGCATTATGGAAGTTCCATTCGACATACAGCCTGAGCGCTCGCCTGATCGCGGGAGATTTCGGTCGTTCGGGTTGGACCTGATTGCCTCGTCATGCAACTGCTATCAACTCTCGCATGTCCGTCCTGCGGGCACTCCAGTACCGAGGCCATGCTGACGGATGCCTGCCAGTTTTTCTACGACTGCAAGGGCTGCGGCCAGCGGCTAAAGCCTAAACCCGGCGATTGCTGTGTGTTCTGCTCATACGGCTCGGTGCCGTGTCCGCCGGTCCAGCAGAACGGGAAGTGCTGTTAGCGGTCGAACTTACTTGCGCTGCTGCTTGATCGCCCACAACCGATATGCCTCGTCCTCGCAGTGATCATCGCCGGTCTGCGGCGGGATCAGCTTCGCGCCCTCCGTGCGGAAGTGATCGAGGCCACGCCCGAGCTTGCGGCCTGTCAGCGTGTGCCGGTCGTTCGCCCAGTCCGGTATCTCCGGTGCGTAGCCTTCGAACTGAGCGCGCAGCCCGATTGCCGCAGCGAAGTGGCAGCCAGCACGCGACTTCGGCGCGCGGCACATCGTGCGGATCGCGTTGCCCACCGGGCTTCGCCAATGCTCTTGCTGTAGCGGTCCCTTGATGCGGCGAGTGATGCCGCGACGAACGGGAAAACGTGCGGCGCAGCCAATGTGTCGAGATCTTCGTGGCAGATAACTTCGAGGCGATTGCAGACCATCGTGTGGAAGGCTTTGGAGGTGTGCATCAACTCGCACGCAAACTCCATCGCTTCGCGCTCCATGCCGCGCCTGATGGCCTTCTGTAGCGCGGAGACGCAGGTCATTGCGGGAAGGCCGCTCTTGGTATCGGGAATCATCGGCCGGCTCCGTCACGCGAGACGGGGAGAACGATGGTCTTTCCCGCGATCATGGCCGCGACGAGCGCACGGGCCGCTGCGAGCGAACGGGCGTAGACCGTGAAAAGCGGTTTCGGAAAATACTGGCCGGTGTCGGCTGATAGACGATTAATGCCTGCACTGGCTTACTCCTTTGGCCGGTTGGGTGTCCGCCCGTTCAGTCATCGAACTTGCGTGCAGTAAAACATTGTTTTTGCTTGGGGATTCATTATCCGACATTGTTTGCGGCCTGGCCTTACCGCTGCCTTTTGGGGCCTTCGTTGTGCCCGTCGCGTTGTCCACCGCAATCCGTAGCGGCTTGCCTGTCCCGCGCCCCTCGACGCATCCTCTCTCGATGGGCACCAAATCGCGCGAGACCATTTACGGCGCTTCGGTCCGGGCGGCGGCGGAGCAGGCGACGGAAGCACGCAAGCAAGCCGACCGGCTCGCCTGCGAGGCGTGGAATAAGCGGATGCTTGCCTTTCAGGGACCGGCTCAGCCATCGCCGACGCTGGGCGATGCCCTCAATGCCGGTTACGGCTATCTGGAAGTCCGGTGCCTCGGCTGTGACACAAATCAGACCGTCGCGCTCGACATCGTGCGGCGACCGAAGTCAACGCCAGTTCATGAGCTGGAGCGCTACATGCGGTGCAAAGACTGCTCGCAGGTGCGCGGCTATCCGTACAAGCGCAGCCATTTGGTGGCGCTTCGGCGCACCAAGATTTCGGCGAGCGATCCGCCATCAACGTGGTGGCCGGGTGAGAGGTGAAATGATGATGAGGGAGCGACGATGAACGGGAGCCGCTACTACGTGGTGCGATCAGAGGGCACGAAATACGGCATAGGCTTTGGCAGCGCGCTCGCTATCGCCATCAGCTACACCACCAACAAGTCGATCCTCTGGGCGATCATTCACGGCATTCTGGGCTGGCTGTACGTGATCTACTTCGCACTGTTCTGGTCGTAGCCGTCGCCGATGTGCAACCTCTACAGCATCACCACCAACCAAGCCGCGATCATCAACCTGTTCCGCGTCGTCAATCGCTACGTCGGCAATCTCGCGCCGATGCCCGGCGTCTTTCCTGACTATCCGGCTCCAGTGATCCGCAACACCGAGGCGGGCACCGAGATAGTGACGATGCGCTGGGGCATGCCGCCGCCGCCACGCAAGGGCGGACCGCCCGTCACTAACATCCGCAACACGTCGTCGCCTCACTGGCGCGGCTGGCTCAAGCCGGAGAACCGATGCTTGGTCCCGGCGAATAGCTTTGCCGAATACGCGCCCGAGCCTAACCCCGAGACCAAGAAAAAGGATGTGGTGTGGTTCGCGCTTAACGAGGATCGCCCATTGTTCGCGTTCGCAGGCATCTGGACCGAGTTCAAGGGCGATCGTGGCACCAAATCCAAGCCGATCCCCGGACCACATTTGGTCTATGGCTTCCTAACCACCGAAGCGAATGCCGTGGTCGCACCGATCCACTCCAAAGCCATGCCCGTCATCTTGACCACCGACGAGGAGCGCGACATTTGGATGCGCGCGCCATGGGATGAGGCGAAGGCACTGCAGCGGCCACTGCCGGACGACGCGCTCAAGATTGTCATGCGCGGGACCGACAAGGAAGATAAGGCAGCAGCGTGATACGAATTTCGAGAGCCGGAAGCATGCGGTCGCCGGTTATCGTGATCGGTCGGCTCGCTTTCAAGTTCGCACGCAACCAGCGGGGCCGCGACAGCAATCTTTATGAGGCGAAGCTGTACCGAAATTCGAACGAGAGCCGCCGCGCGCTTCTGTGTCCTGTCCTCTGGGTGTCACCGAAGGGAGCCCTGCTGATCATGCGTGCGGCGCGGCCGCTTTCCGAAATGATGAGCGGGGTGGAATACATCCAAGCCTTTACGGCTTGGGAGTACAAGCCGGGCGAAGATAGTTGCCCGTTTGAACCAAAGGCGTCCGACTGGGGATGGTTCAAGGGCCGCAAAGTTGCCCTCGATTATTCGACGCCCGCGTGGGAAAGAGATGACGATGTGGCCCGATAGTATCGTGTCTAGGCAAACCTCTCACGCGAGTACGTCACGAAAGCGGATCGCAACCACATGACAGACCATCTCTCCGTCCCTGGTGTCCTTGAAGAAATCGTTCAGCGCTACAACGCCAAGGAGGAGCCGTTCGACGAATTCGCCATCAGTGGCGAGCTGAACGCGGCGCGCATGGCGTTGATTGATCCCTCCGAGGCTGAGGCTGTCGGGGCATGGGCGGAGGTGCTCGCGTTCGCACTGTCAACCGGCGGGCACGAAAATCCATGGAACAGTTACTTCGGACCGATGGGATCAGGCACCGACCGGGACGGAAAAACGTTCTACTCTCCCGACATCTCGGGAACCCCTCCTGCCACCATCGACCATTGGGCTGCTCGGGCAAGATCGCTCAAGCATCCCTTCCTGAGGGCACGTTACGCCGATCTCGCTTGGGAGATGAGCGGTCTCATCGGAAAGCGTCGGCGCGATGTCGACGACGCCCGGATCGCCATCGATGCCTACCTTGATGCGATCCAGCGCATGGCCGAGGACCACGAGCATGTGCGGTTTGCAATCCGGGCGCTCGACCTAGCGGTCTTGATCAGGGATCAGGATCGCACCGATCGAGCGCGAGCTGCACTGATGGGCGTGCATCGATCGCTGATGCAAAACAAAGGTGGTTTGTGGTGGTACACGGTCGACCGGCTGCTCGAAGACAAAAAGGCAGGCGTCACTGATGTAGAGCGCGCCGAGCTAGTCTCCGACTTGGAGAGCATCGTTACTACAGGTTCTAACACCAATGATCCTGCGCAGTTCAACCCCCACGAAGCCCAAGATGCCGCCGAACGTCTGATCCGGTATTACGGCCGCCTCGGCGAAGTCGACGACATCAAGCGCCTCCATAAGGCGGTCGGCGCGTCGTTCGAGCATTTTGCAAGCAACGCAGATCCCATGCTCGCGGCAGCGCTGTTGCAAACGGCCATCGATCAGTACCGCAAGGCTGGACTAAAGGGGGAGCATGACCGCACCCGCATAATGATGCAGCAGAAGATCGGTGCAGCGGGCGAGAACCTTCAGTCCTTCGAGCGAAAGATCGAAATACCACGTGACGATATGGAGAAGTTTCTCGACCTAATTGTGGTCGACGACCTAGCCACGACCTTTGTGCGCATTGCACGAGAGTTCTTGCTGAGCCGCGCCGAGCTTGAGCAGCAAGTACGACAGATGCTTAAGGAAGCGCCACTCATGGCTCATATCCCGGCAACAATCATGGCCGACAACCACGTTGCGGCCAAGATCGGCTCAGTGGAAGACGACCCGTTCGGCCGCCTAATGCATCAGACTAATTTTGCATTCCAGTTTGCCAGGCTATGGCTCGCTCAAGCCTTTCGACGGTTGTTCGAAAGACACGAGGTGGCGCCGGAGCATTTCGCCGGTTGGGCCAACCGGCACGGCTTGTTCGATGACATGAGCCTGCTCTTGGAAGGTCTCCGCGCTTGGGAGCGGGAGGATCATGTGAAGGCCGCGCATGTGCTCGTTCCGCAGGTGGAGCACGCGCTGCGTAAGGTGGCGGACGATCTTGGCGTGCCGATCACAAAAGCCCACCCGGGGGTTTCTGAAGCGAGTGTCGCAATCGGAATGGGTGAAATTCTGTACAACGAAAAAGTCGCCGAAGCTCTCGGTCCCGATGTTACGTTACATCTTCAGGCGCTATATGCCGATCCGCGCGGAATGAACCTGCGCAACCAGATCGCTCATGGCTTGATGGAGGCGGGCCAGTTCTACTGGCATCTTGGCAATTTGATTGTACATTCGCTCCTCATGCTGGGCTTGTGGAAAGAGTTTGGCGTAAAACCCAAGAATTGAGACGCGCGACCCGGATCGTCCGCGCCGATCAAGTTCTGTTTGAGCGGGTGAGGCTCAATGCGCCAGCAGAGCCCGCCCTGACGGACCAGAGCGGCAGCTTAGGAGCACCGTTCGCTCTGGTCCCGTCCGCCCGGCGGCTTGCTGACACACCGCCGGGCATCGGAAGCCGCCACAACAGAAGTACAGAAGCCCCCGGTTCTCCGTGTCCGGCCAATCAACCCGTACGCGCCCGACGTCCTTTGCCCCGAGCCCGACGCGGATTGAATTCATCGACCGCGTTCTGCCAAGCGATGATCTCGTCCTCAAACCAGACGCGCCGGTTCGGGCTGATGTAGGTCGATTTGGGGAAGCGGCCCGACTTCTCCATGCGGTACAGCGTGGTGCGGCCGACCGGGATAATTTCCAAAACCTGCCTTTCGTTGAGCATGCGGCGAGGACGAGAATTAGCCGGTGCTACGTCCTCGGTTTCGGCTTCGAGTTGATCGGTTGCTATCATCGCAATCTCAAGGTGGCGGCGTCGCGCCCGCAGTACCTGCCGCACCGATGGTTTCGTGGGCCAGCGATCCCTTCCCGGCGAGCAACGCTGTTAACGATATTTCCGCTTTAGTTGGGCAGTCTCTTAGCAAATGCGAGGCGCGAGCTTGTTCTGCGTATAGAATGGCGCATTTGCTGCCAACGAAAACCGGCGGAGCATTTTCGTGCTGCAGACTTGCGCTCCAATCGGTCAGCCCGAATGACCAAGCACAGGCCGTCCCCGAGCAAGGCAGGACGTCGTCAGCAGCAGCTAGAGAAGCTGCTGGAGGCGATAGCCATTGGCGATTCCGCCGACCATCTGGACCACTTCGATCGATACGCAACGACCCGAAATCTTGAGGAAATCGAACATTATTATGCGCGTCAGGTGGCGGTATCGAGCCAGCCGGATCGCAAGCTGGTGCGACGATATCGCGACACGATCATAAAGCTGCTTAGTCTTTCAGACAAAATTGGACCAGAGTTCTTTGCCGGCGAAATCGAGAAGGCGGGGTGGTCCCGGCGTAACCCGCATGCGGATGAGATGACGCTGCACATGCTGATGGAGGAGCATAGCGACAAGCGGGACAATGTAGTCACCGTATTGACGGAGCGCCGTTTGGATATCGATCATTGGCTCAAGACCAGCGGTGATACCTACCGGAAGCGAGTTGTGACGAAACTGGCGGTGGAACCGTTTTTGCAGTTGCTTATCGAACGTGGGGCCATCTCAAGCAGCAAGAAACTGCCGCGGTTGCAGGTCACGCAAATGGTTGAAGCGCTGTTCGACTGGCTCGGCGTCGAGCAAGCGTTTCGGCTTACCCCCGTCGCAATTGCGACGATTGCCAGAAGATTGGCTAGTGCCAACCCGCGATAGTCAGCGGACGGAAAACTGACCGCCGCATTTCGTGTCCTTTAGCCCGACTCAGTCTCAGAATGAAAAAACCCCGACGCAATAGTGCGGCGGGGTTTTTCAAAACTGGGGTCGTATCCCAGTCTTGGCTCGGTCTCGGTTGCACGATGATGATGCCATGGCTGTCGCGACCCCGCAAGAGCGGAGTCTCCATCCATGGGTTTCACTGTTCTGCCGCACGGCCGCAAGCCGACGCCGCCGATCCCGTTGCATCGTTTCATGCGCAGTGCCTTCCACGACATTGAGCGCATTACGCGTATGGCGCTGACCTGTGCACCGACGAACAGTTGGTCCCACAGTTTTTTCACCGACCTCATCCGCGCGATGCGCAATGCGGCGGATGAGCTGGAGCGCGCGTTCGAGCTGCGCGTTGCCGAGGATCGCGCGATCCATCAGAAGAAGCTCGCCGCAATCCGCGAACGCGAAACCGACGCGCGTCTGCACGAGTAATCAAACGCGCAGTCGTGAACACGCGCAATAACACTTGCCAGGATCATCGCACGCTCGATGACGGCGCGCGTGCGGAGCTGCGCACGCGTGCGGCCGAGATCGTGAAGTCGTTCCTCGGCGAGCCCAATCGTCACCTCAGCACCAAGCGCCAGCTGCGCTGGGGCAGCCGGGGGTCTTTTGCGCTGAACCTGGAGGGCGCCAAGGCGGGACTCTGGTTCGATCATGAGAACGGCTGCGGCGGCGACATCATTGGCTTCCTCAAGCAGCAGCTCGGTGGCTCAATCGGCGATGCCATCAACTACGCTCTTCGTTATTTGGGACCTTCATTCGGCGTCAGCACGCGGAATGTGCGCCCGGTTCATCGCGCGGAGCCGGACGACGCCGTTCGGATTCGTCGTGCACTTCAGATCTGGGAGGGCGTGTTGCCGCTGCGCGGTTCATTGGCCGAGCGGTATCTCGCCGGTCGCGGCATCCAAGTTCCTGATGAAGCGCTCGATGTTGTGGGCTTCCATCCAGCCTGCCCATTTCAGACTAGCGTGGCACCGGCACTTGTCGCTTTGATCCAGGATATTACCACGGGCGAGCCGGTCGGTGTTCACCGGCGGCGACTGACGCGTGATGCGGTCGCCGCTGGAGCAGCCAAGAGCCTTGGCCCCAAGAGCGGGGGTGTCATCCGGCTCTCGCCGACGATCTCCACCGACCTCGCGATCGGCGAAGGTGTAGAAACGTGCCTCGCCGGCATGATGCTTGGCTCGGGACCGACCTGGTCAGTGCTGGATGCTGGCGGCATCAGCAACTTCATCGTCCTCGAGCACGTACAGCGCCTCACGATCTTGGTCGATCATGACGTGAGCGGGACAGGGCAGCGCGCCTCTGCCGCTTGCCGGGACCGCTGGATTGCCGCGGGCAAGCGTGTCCGGCTCGTCATGCCGGAAAAGCCCGGTCAGGACATCAACGACCTCCTGTTCGCCGAGTCCGGGAGTTCGCCAGAGCATGCGTGAGGTCCGCGGTGCGATCGTCGATGAATTCGATCCAGGTGCGGCCAAGCAGTCGGACGCGCTGCCGGTTGAGGTTGCCCGCGACTTGCTGAGTGCGGCAATTGATCGGCAGATGACGATCGCGATTCAGCATCATGAGGCGGACGGGAATTCGGTGCTGGAGGCAGTCTGCGTCCCGACCGGCGTCGGAAAGTCTGAGGCTGCTCGCGTTGGTATCGTCCATTACTCTGAGCAGGCCAAAAAGACATATGCGGCGAAGAAAGCCGGCAAGAAGAAACGGAAGCGCATCCCCCACCGCGTCATCGTATTCGTCCCCACCCACAAATTGGGCGAAGAAGCACGGCATCGCCTGCCCGACGGTATCACAACCGCGCTGTGGCAGTCCCGTAAGGCCAACGACCTCACCACTGGCGAGCCGTTGTGCTTGAACCTGCAAGCTGTTGCCGCAGCAGAGGCGATTGGAGCTCATGTCGAGCGGACGGCTTGCCGCAAGGGCCGTAAGGACCAGGAGCCGATCCTTTGTCCGTTTTATCGCCAGTGCGGCTATCAGGCGCAGAAAACCGCCGCGAAGAAAGCAGATGTGGTGTTCTGCGCGCACGAATATATGTTCGCGCCGCCCGAGGAGTTGACCAGGAAGGTCGGCCTTGTGGTGATTGATGAAAGCTTCTGGCAGTCGGGTCTGTCATTCTCGCACATTGCGGTCGATGCCCTCGACGCCGAGCTCAAGACCTTTCCTGTCCGCAACAACGGCCACGAGAAGAATGGTGATGACACCGCGCGTCTGGAAGACCTGATCTACCGGCTGAAAATGGCGGTTTCGTTGGCCCGCGGAGAGCAAGTGGCTGATCCCGGCAACTACGCGCGGGAGGACGGCTATCTGACCAAGGCCGCGCTTCTCGCGGCAGGCCTGCTGCCGGGTGATAAGTATGACGAAGGCTCGGGTGCGGCTGCCGCCAAGCTGGAGTGGCGGCGCAAGGTCGAGGTCGATCTGACACCGCAGAGCAGTGAAGAAACGGCCCAAGCTCGTGTCAAGGAATTCCGGTTCCTGGGGCAGCTGGGCAAGCGCGCTGCGATGTGGCGCGCCGTTGAAGAGTTGCTCTCCGGTCCCGACGAGGCGACTGGCCGTTTGCGGATCGTTCTGAAGCATACCAAGGACGGCACTGTGCTCTGCTTGCGGATCAATGGCCGTCGCGACATCCATGAACGAATCGCCGGGCTGCCGGTCATTGTGCTCGATGCGACCCTGCACCTGGAGATCCTGAAGTACTTCTTCCCGCAGGTCGAGGTGGCGCTCGATTTGAAAGTTACTGCGCCCCATGAGCACATGACGCAGGTCATCGGGTTACCGGTCGGCAAGAGTTCATTGTCAAAATTAGAGCCCGGAAAGCGGAGCGCCGCAGAAGAGAAACGTGTCGGCAATAAGCGGGACCGTTTGCTCAGGACGGTCCGCAAACTGGCTGCGGGCCGTCGCACGCTGCTGATCACCAACAAGGAGCTCGAAGAGCAGTTCGACGAGGTCGGGCCGAACATCGAGACTGCCCATTTCAACGCGGTCGAGGGCATTGATCGGTGGCGCAATGTCGCCTGTCTCATCACCATTGGACGGCCGCTGCCGGCGCCGGACGCGATCGAGCACATGGCCGCCGCATTGACGGGCAAGCCGATCTCGCTGCGATTGATGCCGCCGAAGCGCCCTGGTGGCCGGCCTCAGTCGATGATCGAGCAGGAGCAGGCCGTTCGCCTGAAGAACGGCACTGAGGTAATGCTGACCGCCCGGGTCTTCGAGCAGCCCGAGGCCGAGCTGATCAGACGAGCTGTGACGGAGGCGGCGATCGTGCAGGCCGTGGGCCGAGCCCGCGGCGTCAACCGGTCAGCTGCGAATCCGGTCGAGATTGTCAGCGAGGCGAATGTTAGCGAAGTATTGGGCCCCCCTGAGTGGCTGTATCTTCCTCCCGGGTTCGTGCGTTGGCCGAAAGCAAAGCGTCGCAAGTTCAATGAGCGACAGTTGGCATCGGGGCGCGAGTTCGTTGCCAAAGGCCGCGCAGCGGTGCGGGACCTGATTGTTTCAGAGCGATTCTTAAAGAGCAAACTGAGATGAAACCTTCCTGTGGCCGGTGGGGGGAGATCCAAAGCGTTGGGTCCTTCCCCGCCGGGGCCGGATGCGGATCGCACTTGCGCGCACGATATTTGTACTGTATTGTACAAAATGACGGGTCAGAAGGAAAATGGCAACAATCGCTCAAGCGGCAGCGCACATCTGCTGCTCGCGCTCACAGTTCGATCAATATCTCGCCGAGAGCGTGATTACGCGTCAGTCATCCGGCAAGTACGATCTCGACGAGGTGCGGCGCGAGGTTCTAGCACACCTGCGCTCGGTTGCTGCCGGTCGTGGGGGTGCGGCGGGCAACAAGCTCACTGAGGAGCGTACCCGGCTTGTGGCTGCGAAACGTCGCCGCGAGGAGCGCCAGGATGCCATCGAGGCCGGAGAAGTTGCGGAGCTGGAGCCCGTCCGGCGCTATCTCGAGCAAATCCTGTTGGGTATGCGCAACCGGCTCCTCAACTTGCCAGGTCAGACCGCCTGCATGCTCGCCATGCGTCCGCAGGAAGAATGTTTTGAGCTTGTGGACGATGCTGTTCGCGCAGCCCTCGAAGAAATTGCCGATCCGGCGTGGACTGCCGCACGTGTCGCCGCTGCGGGCGTCGAGAGCAAAGAACGTCAAACACAGGCGAATGAGTGTGGCTGTGAAGTCGAAGAAACGGATTCCAATTGAGAATAGTGAACTGACGGGATTTCGCGTCGGTGCGAACGGTGAAGTAGAAGTAATGACCGAAGCAGAAACTGAGGCCGCCGTCCAGAGAGCCATCCGCGAGGGCATTGCTGCCTCGGTCCGGCGATATAAGAAAAAGTTGCACTAGGCTGCACAACAGCCTTTTTTTGCGGCCTTCATGCCGCCGCGGCCCGCGAAGGCAAGGAGGAAATGACTGCGGCGCCTCAAAAGATCCCTATCGACGCGAATAGGGCGACCTCGATCACTTGGACGCGGTTCAGCAACTGATCCGAACCGACCAGAATCAAGACAGCAATTGCGGCCCCTTTGAACATTGTGGGCCTCTCCTCTGGAAAGACCGCCAACCGGGCTGGTCGATAGACATTTGAAATTGGATGCCGAGCATCGCGGCTTACGCAATGCTCAAAACCTGGCAGCAATTGGTGACCCAATCCTTAAAGCCGGGCGCGACGCGCGCGCCGGGTCAGCCGGGCGGCCGGATCTCCTTGAGCTCGAGAGTGATATGCTCGTGCGGGATCATGACCTGGCTGATCGTCTTGGTAGTGACGCGGATATAGAGCGCCATGGTGTCGAGCTTGGCGTGGCCGAGCAGCACCTGGATGACGCGGACGTCGATGTTCTGCTCCAAGAGCGGGTGGCGAAGCGCAAGGTGTGCAGCGAGACGCGCTTGTTGATCTCTGCCATCTGGTCGGCGGCGTGACAGGCGCGATTCAGCTGGCGCGTGGTCATCGGCTGCGCCAGATCGCGCCCCCGAAACAGCCAGCCCTGCGGCCGCGCTGCCTTCCACCAGGCGCGCAACAGGTCGAGCAGGATCGGCGAAAGCATGACGCCGCCCTTCCCCTGCTCGACGCGGATGATCATGCGCTTGCTGTCGATATCGGAGAGCCTGAGCGAGACCGCTTCGGCGGCGCGCAGGCCGGCGCCATAGGCTACGCTCAGCGCCGCCTTGTGTTTGAGCCCGGGCGCGGCGTCGAGCAGCCGCGCGAAACGTTCCGTGACATCAGGCGTTTTACTTTGCGTCGCCCCAGAAAGCCGAGGACCGCCCTATGGCCTACCACAAAGATATGATTGCAGCTCCTTCAAGGCAGACAGAGCCAAGCCTGCCCCCGATCGTCTCTGCGCAAGAATGGCAAGCGAATCTTCGCGAACTCGCGCGCCAGGAGAAGGCCGCCACAACCGCACGCCAAGCGCTGGCAGCCACTCGGCGACGGATGCCGATGACGCTTGTTGAGAAGGACTATCGCTTCCTTGGACCCAAAGGCGAGATGAGATTGCTGGATCTGTTCGCTGGTCGGCGACAGTTGATTATTTACCGTTTTTTCTACGAACCCGGCGTGGCGGACTGGCCAACGGGCGCATGTCGGGGCTGCTCGATGTTTGCCGACAGCATTACTCATCCTGCCCACTTGGCCGCGCGGGATACATCGCTCGCCTTCGTATCTCCCGCGCCACGGCACTTGATCGTCGCCTATCGCGAGCGGATGGGATGGACCGTCCCATGGTACACGCTCATCGGCGACGATTTCTCGCGCGATTTCGGCGTGCACGAGTGGGCGGGGATCAACCTGTTCCTGCACCATGACGGCAAGGCCTACCGCACCTATTTCCTCAATGGGCCCGAACTCCAGGCGGTTGGCCCGGTCTGGTCCCTGCTTGAGCTGACACCGTTCGGGCAGCAAGAGACCACCGAAGACTCGCCAGTCGGCTGGCCGCAAGGTGAGCCTCGCTCGTGGTATCGACTTCACGACGAATACGACGGGGCCAGAGAAGAAAGTGATTGATGTTTGCGCCGCCAGGCGTCGTTGAAAGATTGGTGACCGGGAAAATCCAAGGGCACCAGTACATAATGTCTGCTATTGTGAAGATGCTATGGGCGGGCGGCGAGCACTCGGTCCGATCCGGGCCATTTCGCAGCAGGCCGTCGAGACCAGGAGGGCCCGACCCGTGCCGTCCGGTGGCGCCGCGCGACTAAGAGGGATCCCTTGCATGGGGGCCAGCAGCCGAGCGCCGCTGATGCTCTCATAGAGGACTGTCATCTCCACAGTTCAAGCTCTCCGCTCTGTTGCGCCCGCTACGGCGCCAGCCCTCGGGCGGAGCCTGCTGGGCGACCAGGCATATACAGCAGGTGCGGCTGCAGCCGGGAGAGCAGACCGTCGCCGAGAACCGGTCCTAAAAGGGGCGAATATCTTCGCGGCGGCCTTCGACGCGATTCCAAAGTTTTTTTGAAGACTCAGTTTTTGGGAAATCCGCTCATACAGCCACATGCAGTTCTATTCCGAATTTCAGGCCGGACGCAGGACGCGGCCGTCCAAGCAAATAACCCTGAACCAGCGTCACCCCGGCGGCTCGCATCATGTCCAACTGCTGCTCAGTCTCTACGCCCTCGGCCGTCGTCGTCATCTGCAAGGCGCGAGCAAGGCCGATGATCGCGCTCACTATCGTCCTGCTTCCCTGATCGTTCTCGATATCCTGGACGAAGGTCCGATCGATCTTGATCTTGTTGAACGGGAACTTCTTCAGGTAGCTCAGGGACGAATAACCCGTGCCGAAGTCATCCAATGCGACGTGGATGCCCATGATCTGGAGCCCGTGCAGAAGCGCGACATACTCTGGCTCATCTTCGAGCAGGACCGACTCAGTCACCTCCGCCTCCAGCCGCTGAGGCGCCAAGCCCGCGTCGGCCAACGCGGCCGAAACAATCTCAGTTAGTCGTGGATCGCGAAATTGGACCGGCGAAAGATTGACGGCGACTTTCACATGGTCCGGCCACTCAACAGCATCGCGACAAGCTTGTCTGAGAACGAACTCGCCCAGTGGCGCGATCAGGCCGATTGATTCGGCCAACGGGATGAAGCGTCCGGGGGAAATAAATCCGAGCTTCGGGTGACGCCAACGCAGCAGAGCTTCGACACTCAAGATTTGGATATTCCGAGCCCGACGAATAATACGGTGCCCTCGAGAACTCCCGCGAGGGCGTCGTCCTCCTCGATAGCGATGGCCAAATCGCCCTATCCAATTCAAGGGCCGACGAATTCATTCATTGCTTGCCACAGCTTGTTCACCCCGGTTGGTTGCGGGGGGCTCGGGTATCAAGCGACGACAGCTCACCTGGACTCGCTCTTCGAGACAACCTCGGCGACGTTGATACCGTGGAGGGTGAAGCGCAGCTCCCGGACGGCAGGTGGTTGCGGGTCAGTCGCAGCCCGACCCAGGAGGGCGGGGTAATGCTTACCGGGTTGAAGCAGCAGAAGGCGGAGCTGCATGCGACGAATCTGAGACGGGATGCGGCGCTCACGCATATGTCGCAAGGACTCTGTCTCTATGACAGGGAGGGACGGTTGCAGGTCAACCGTCGCTTCTGTGAGATCTTTGATATTTCGCCGGAGCTCGTGCGTCCAGGCATGACATTCGAAGATGTCTTCGGCCTGAGTGTTGCCGCCGGCAATCATGGCAGCCGGACTGTGGCCGATCTTCTGGCGGAAGGCGAGGAATTCCTGGCGCGCCGCAGGAGCGGCAACTACCTCCAGCAGCTCAGCGACGGACGCATCGTCTCGATCGCCCATCGCTCCACCTCCGACGGGGGCTGGCTGATCAGTTGTGAAGATGTGACTGAACAACAACGGGCGCAATCTCAAATCGCGTTCATGGCGCGCCAGCAGCGCTCCACCGCGAGCGCGTCTCGGACGAGGGTCCAACTCCTTAGCCGCGCCAAGATTTTTCTTCGGCTGGTGCGGGCGTGGCAGCTTGAATGTCTGGATCTCAGTGCAATTTCCTCGGTCGCATTGACCGTGATCGAGCTAGCGCAGGCGGATGCATTGGCGAAAACCTATCAGGCGTTCATGGGCGCGATGGCCCAAAACCCCTTCATGCAGAAGGTGTGGGGCTTCGCGATCATTTCGCAATTGCTCGTGCTGCTCTGGCATCAGGTCGGGATCCCGGCCATCGTCGCGCTCGGGGTCATCACCCGCTATCCGTCGAGCGGTACCACGGTTGAGTGGGCTTATCCGCTCGTTGGCGCATTGATGGGCCTTGGCCCGATGGTGCTGCGCGCCGGCCCGGGAGCGGATCGTTCGCCAATCGGCTCAAGCCGCATCCTGGGGAAGGAGGCCGCCAACTGAGCAGGCCTAGTGCTCAATCGTCCGGTGTCTCGCGTCCTTTGGTGGTGAGCTGGTATCGATCGCCGTCCTTCATTAGCCAGCCGCCATCGACCATGCGAAGTGCAAAAGACTTGGTGCAAACCGGATGGCTGCCGCCGGGTATGTAAAGCATGTTGTTCAACTCGACGAGATAACCGTAGAGACGGGCCTGCCGCATCGCATTGCGCATTCCGCGTGAAACAACCAACATAACGCTTTCTCAAGCATAAGCCCGAGAGAACGTTCCTCTGTTGGGAGGGCCGGGTTTAGCTCGGGACAAGGGGCTCACGGTGCCGGAAGGTCGCTAGGTGGCGGTCCTCCTGCCACAGCTCAACATCATCGCTCACCGCGAGAGTCCAGGCACGCTGTTTGGCGTCCTTTCCATCCTTGCAGATCAGATCGACACGCGCTGTGATGTGTCCACCCGAGTCGAGAATATAGGCACGGTACTGGAGCATGGTCGACCCTCTCAGGATGATTGCCGTGACTTTGGAGATGCCAACCAGCTGCTAATCCGGACGGCTGTTTCGGCGCGCTCGCTCTTGCGCAGGAGAGCCTCGCGCTGTTCTCCGGGCGGCAATTCCATTGCTCGCTTTCGCGTCACGCGTGCGTGGTCTGCGAGACGCTCTTCCAGGGACGTTGTCTGTTTCCGGCGGCGCCGCACGGCTATCTGCCCGGTGATGGCTCATGCCCACCCGACAAAAACTGTCGGAACCGACGAGAGTTCCTAAGCTGGTACTGCCCCTGCGCAGGCGTCTACTTGGATGGGCGTGTCCCGGCTAAATTGAGCCGTCCCGACGGTCACAGCTCGCGCTCCATCGCCGGATGGCTGCGGTTCTTGACCTTGATCCAGAACTTTTGCCGGCCGCCGCGGTACGGCCGATCGCGATGCTTGGAAACCAGGCCCTCTAACCCCATTCGGCAGGCTGCCCGGAAGAGGTCCGGCCCGATCTCCCCGCCCTCGAAGGGCGCCACGGTAATCCCGTCCGGGCGCCGCGCTAGCAGGTGCTCCAAATTGGCCTTGCGCATGTGCCAGGGACAGCGACCGCAGATCATCGCCGCCCATAGCGAGGATGTCGAAGGGTAAAGCTGTACCTCGTGGTCATGGAGTGCAGCGCGTTAAAATCGGAGATGCCATCCAACCCGAGCACCACGGCCTCACCGTCTACGACGAAATGCTTCTGTCGGTTCTTTCGGCGATCGAGGGGTAGCGGTTCGTCCAGTCGCTACCGTTGCGCGAGAGCAGGCGCACGCGCTCGTTCTCCCGGATGACCAGCATCCGATAGCCGTCGTGCTTGACTTCATGAATCCAGTCCGGCCCGTTCGGGACCTGCTTGCCCGCAGTCGCTAGGCAGAGCTCGTATGCCATACGCATGGACGGAAGATAGGAGCCCGCCACGGATTTTACGAATCTGCTGAAGTTCCTGCAGGGAGCAGTGCTCAGGCGTACAGACACCGCGATGAGCGGTGAGTAGCCTCCTTTCGCTTGGCCCTTGCTAGCCCGAGGGCTCAGCTTCCTCCAGCGGCCCCGGCCTCACCCTCGAGCGCCCCCCGGCCGGGGCCGTCTTTGGGGTCGTTTTGCGATTTTCGCGCCTCGCTGTCTCAATCCACCTTTTGTCTTAGTGCAGAGGCGGTCGGCGGCGCGCATGATGGAGGCGTCTGCCTCGGGGCTGGCCTGAGCAGCGGACCTCTCGGCCCTGTGCTGCGGATTCGGTGCGGACCTCCAGGTGGCACAGGGCCGATTTGTCTGCTCAGTGGATCTCGCCTCGGCTCAGCAATCGCACATAGGTCCCGCTCTCGTGCAACTCGAGCCAGCCGCGTTCGACGGCATACCTGATGCCGGCGCCAAACTCCTCGCCGGCGGCCTTAAGCGTGTAGAGGAACGGAGCGTTGATCTTCTCGATATGGATGCGGCCGTCCTGAACCGGCTCGATGCCGGAGGCTAGTTCGACCAGCTTGCGGGCTGCGGCTTCCGGGTTGGCGAAGGGACGTTCGGCGGTAAGTTTCATGCGGCAGTCAGGCGGTGGGCAGTGCGGATATGAGAGTCGAGTGTGGGAGTGGTGACTACCTCGCCGCAGAAGCAACGCGCAATCCCTTCCGGCCGCTGTGCGGGCAGCGGAAGCGCCAGATCGTGCATGCGATCTATCCAGGCTGTCCAGTCTCGCTGGCGGCGCCAGGCCTCGTAATCGGCCTCCGAGCGCGTGGCCGCTAACTCCTGCCACGCGGCCTCGAAGCCGGTACGGGCCGCGTCAAAGGTCTCGGCAATACCGTTGCGGTGCTCCCCGGGGGCGGTGCCGGGATAGAAGCCGCACGACCACCCCCACTGCGGAGCCGAGTTTGGCACGCCGGCGCGCCGGCCGATCACGCCCACTCGGACATCACCGAAATAGATCAGCCACGTTTCGCCGTGTGGGGCGTTTCGGTCTCGGCGGCGGGTGAGGGAGGGCATGCCGCCATCAAAGCGGCCTGCAGAGCCACGTCAAATTATCAATGTCTTGGGCGCTAGAACGGCGGCGAGCTACTGCGGGTCGTGGGTGTGGAGAAGTGTGATTGAAAGTCGCGCAGTGGCACGTTAGCCGGCCTTGCGCTTTTTCGCCGCCTTCTTTGCTGGCGCCTTGGCCGGCCGTGCCGCCGGCGGGCCTTTCCCGGAGGCGAGACTTTGGCGTAGCGCGTCCATCAGGTTGACGACGTTACCGGGCGCGGCCCTTTTCACCGCCGCGATCGGCAGACCCTTCTGCTTTTTGGCGAGCAGTTCGGCGAGCGCCGCTTCGTAATGGTCCTCAAATTTCTCAGGCTCGAAATGGCCGCTCTTCTGCTCGACGATGTGCTTTGCGAGGTCGAGCATATCCTTGGTGACCTTGACGTCCTGGATCTCATCAAAATATTCCGCCGCGTCGCGCACCTCATAGGGGTAGCGCAGCAGCATGCCGACGAGACCCTTGTCGCGGGCTTCCAGCGCAATGACGTGCTCGCGGTTGGTCAACACCACACGGGCAAGCGCGACCTTGTCGAGCGAGCGGATGGTCTCGCGGATCACGGCAAAGGCGTCATGGCCGACCTTGCCGTCAGGGACGATGTAATAGGGACGCACGAGATACAGGTCGTCGATCTCACTTCGCGGGACGAACTCGTCGATCTCGATGGTGCGGGTGGACTCCAGCGCGATGTTCTCGATCTCGTCCTTCGTGACCTCAAGATAGCGGTCCTTATCGACCGGATAGCCTTTGACGATATCCTCGTTGGAGACTTCGTCGCCGGACTCGGCATCTACTTTGAGGTAGCGAATACGGTATCCAGTCTTTTTGTTGATCTGGTTGAAGCTGATCTTTTCGGATTCCGAGGTCGCGGGAAATAGCGCGATCGGACACGTCACCAGCGACAGCCTCAAAAACCCCTTCCAATTCGCGCGCGGGGCCATGAACGCAAACTCCACCTGTACCGATTAGGATCAATATAGGCGGAGGCCGCGGAAAGTGGAGTCAAACCCGGCGTTTACCGCATTCAGGGCAGGTATCGCCGATGCCGCACATCGCTTCCTCCAGCGCGGCCAGGCAGGCCTCCGGAGTGGCGCCAGGGAAGGGGGGCCTCCGAGCTTCCCCGCGCGCTCGGTTCCAGGCGTCGGGATCGGCGCGATCGACGCTATAGCCATGGTGCTGGCACGCCCTCACCACCTCTTGCTCGATCAGCGTGCCGAGTGCCCAGCCTTGCAACGTGCGATAGGCGGGGCGGGTGGCATTGAGCGGCAGCTTGCGTTGCCAATGGATCGGCATGGTCGCGTTCTCGAATCAACTACACCGCTCAACTATACCATCGAGGTCAACCTCGCCGCGCGAGCAGCCGAGTTATGCCCGCTCTTTGATCTGCGCACTGCCCAAGAAGGGGCGGACGTGCTGCGGACCGTTCGCGCTCGAATATTGGCGGTGTCGTCGCGGGTCGCGGCGCTGCTTGTTCCTATCTGGACTAGACGTGATGGAAATAGAGGCTGCGATGCGCGCCAACTTGCTAATGGTTCTCTTATTCCCGGATTAATGCGGATTGCGCGCTGCTTCTGGGGCGAGGTACTCAAAAATGTCTTTGACGCCGAGATGATCCTTGATGCGGCGGGCTTCCAATAGACGACACCAGGCGAGTAGCACGGATCGGTGCTGCTCCGGTTAACAGAACCTTACCTCGAACTCACAAATTACGTCCGCTTCGAGCCCGTTTTCTCAAGCCGCTTGCCGTATGAGAGGAGCAAGCCCGGGGGCGGGAGTGCGCGGAGCGAAACGAATGCATGTGACAATGCCAAGCACGATGCCGGCCAAGCGGCTGCTGGCGCTTGGCATCGGTCTCATATTGGGCTTCTCCGGTATCTGTGCGACCATCCTCTGGGAAATGGCGCAGAAGGATTTTCAGCACGCGAAGGAGGCTGCGACCAATCTCGTGGCCAGCATCGCAAGCGAGATCGACCGCAACATCGAGCTCTATGATCTGTGGCTCCAAGCCGTCGCCGACGGCGTGAAACTGCCCGAGATCAACCGCGTCAGTCCTGAGTTGCGGCAGGTCGTCCTGTTCGACCGGGCCGCCACGGCAAAGGATTTGGGTTCAATTCTGGTTCTGGACGCTGCGGGCAATGTCAGGCTGGACTCCCGAACCCCCACGCCGCGTCCGACGAATTTTGCCGATCGCGATTTCTTTCGCGTGCATCAGGCGCGGCCGGATGCAGGGCTGTTCATCAGCGCACCGTGGGTCACGTCGGGTGGAGAATACCTCATCAGCCTGAGCCGGCGCATCAGCGGCCGCGACGGCTCCTTCGACGGCGTCGTCGCCGGGAGCATGCGGCTGAGCTATTTCCATAACCTGTTCAGGAAGCTGGATTTCGGCGCCCAGGGTTCTATGGCGCTGTTTAGCAGCGACGGAACGATCCTGATGCGTGCCCCCTTCGACATCACCAAGATCGGGCAGAGTATCAAGGACGCCCAGACCTTCAAATATTTCCCCGCGCACAGCTCCGGCTTCTATGCGACGAAGTCCATTGTTGACCACATCAGCCGCCTGTACGTCTTTCAGCAGGTCGGTACGCATCCCTTGCTGCTGGCGGAAGGCGTCGCGCTCAAGAGTATCTACGCAGATTGGTGGCAACAGCTGTGGTGGATCGGCCTTGTGGTGGCCGCGCTTGTCGCATTCTCGATCGCTCTGATGTTTTACCTGCTGGCGGCGCTGAAGCGCCGCGCTGCCGCGGAAAACCAGCTCGCGGTCCTGGCCACAACCGACACCTTGACGAGGCTCGGCAACCGACGCCGCTTTGATGATGCCCTGGCCGTCGAGTGGCGCCGGGCCACGCGCTCTCGCACGCCTGTCTCGCTGCTGATGATCGATGTCGATCACTTCAAGGCATACAACGACAGACACGGACACCAGGCTGGCGATGCCGTGCTTGCAACCGTCGCGCAATGTATTGCGAGCAGCACGAAACGCACATCCGATCTCGGTGCCCGCTATGGCGGGGAAGAGTTCTCCGTGCTGCTGCCCGGCGTCGGCAAGAGCGGGGCATTCGAAGTCGCTCGCCAGATCCGCGAGAAGCTGACGGTCCTACGCCAAACGCAGGGCGAACTGCCGACGGTCAGCATTGGACTGGCGTGCATGGTCCCTGGCCAAGACTACGTGCCGCATGATCTTGTCAGGGCGGCGGACATAGCGCTTTACGCGGCCAAGCACGAGGGACGCGACTGCGTGATCGGCAGCCCGGGCGGGGATCTGATCGCAAGCGGGAAACGAGTAGCCTAGAAATGGATGAGATTAGGTTGAATCGATCTGGGATTCTTAAATCAGAGTCTCCCTGATTCACCATCCTGGCTGAAATGGAGGCCTTATGTAATGGTGTTGGGGTTAGCCTCCAAAGCCCAAGCCCTAAGATCTGTGTCTGATTGAGCTGGGGGCTCAGCCCTCAGGCGAACCGCGGCTGCTCTGGTGTGCTCCTCTCGCCGCTGGCGAGGTTTGGCAGCGGAAGCCCACGACGCGCGAGAATTACAATGTAATGTCAATGACACATGAGTTCGCAATTTTACTCTGAATGGCGTGCCATTCAGAACAGCCCAACGAACTTGGAAACTCAGTACGTCTTAAGCACCATGAGCTCTCCGGCATCCGCCGATTCGAACATGCGAGAAACGGTTGACCGGACGCCCCCCGCTCCACCGCTCATTCCCGGCTCGTTCATCAACCAGGGCGTATACGTCTTGGACAGAAAGGTGGTTGAATTGGCCAGCCTCGCTGAGTCCTTGCGCGAAAAATGGACCGCATCGCGAGTTTCCCTTGCAGAGGCCGCCCTGGACCTCAACCAAGGCTCGGTTTCCATGGCTGCCGAGGCCGAAGACACCAGCCGCCAGTCCGACGTGACCCGCATCACTCTTGCGTCTGAGGCGACTGGACGAACCGCCTCGCGCGTGAGCAATGCATCAGATCGAATCAACGGTGAGGTTCGAATGCTGCGAGATGGAGTTCGGAGTTTCCTGCAACGTCTGCAGATCGCTGCACCAGGATCTTAACACGTCGCGATCAGGCCGGTGTGGCGGGGCCCCCAGCCCTGGGCCGCTTGCATGTGTCTCGCCTCGCGGACGTAAGGAATCGCAGCCTAAGGTAGGAGCAAACGGCTATCGAGCAGATGGTGTTGAGCACGGTCGGGCGTTGGAAGGCCGATGATGCTCCTGCCAACACCGACCGTCCATGTTGCCGTTCGCAGAGGCGACGACTCAGCTTGGCGTGAACGAACGACGAGGACGATGGACATGGAGGCTTAGTCGCCTGCGTCGCTGGGCGGCGTACGATCAAGTCAGCACCTGACATTGGCTCGACGCGCCATACGCATCGAACTCGAACAGAATCCCATCAGGCCTATCAGTGCGAGGTTCGAGCCCGCATTTCGCTCTCTGCGACACGACGCCGCATCGCGTTCTGGTTGCGTAATACCATCGGGCACGACCAAATAATGGGCGAGTAAGAAACCCTTAATTATTCGAAGACAAGGATTGAACAATTTTAGATTGATTTGCGCAATGCATTCCCAGCATTGGGTCGGTGGAGACCACAATGTCAAACGTGCTAAATTTTACGAGGCCAAGCCGCGTATCTAAACAATCGTGTCCCAGTGGCGATCCGACGCTGTCGCCGCCGGATCGCCAACCATTCTCGCAGGTCGAAGTCTTGCGCATGAATGCAACGCTGGAAATTGCCGGCGCCATTACCCTGCTGGAAGCGAGTCACCTGCGAATACGAAAGATGGCAGCAGAGATCGCAAGTCCCTCAATCAAGGCAAAGCTGCAAGGTGATCTGAGGCTGATCGAGCAAATGCTCGAAATCGCCAAGTCGAAAGCGTCCACCATGTAGAATTTTTGTTTTCGTTCCAATTTGGAAAGTCATTGCAATGCTTACGAACGTCAAGATCGCCGGCCGCCTTATGATCGGCTTCGGCTTACTCCTAGTATTGACGGCCGCGATCGGCGGGTACTCAATCTATGCCTCCTACAACGCGAATGACGCTTTCGCGGTGGTGGTCAGACAAAAGAATCACGTCGTCGATGACGAGCGCATAGAAAAGCGTGTCTTCGAGGCACGCATGCACGTTTGGCTTGCTCTAGCGACCGATGACCAGTTGCATTGGGCAAAGGCCACCGACGCTTATAGGAAGGCGCTCGTACGACTCGATGAGCTCATTGCCGACACGAAGGACACCGCCCGCCTGATCCGGGCCAAGGAGCTGAAGGCGGCGGTCGAAGACAACCAAGCTAAGGCGCTCAGGCTGAGGGAGTTCAAGGGAAGAAATACCGCTCTGGATACCTCAGAGGCAAAGTCGGCAGTCAGTGCAGCTCTCGCGGCTGGGGCCAATATTGAAACCATTGCTGAGCCACTCGCCGAGGATTACGAGAAAGCGTCGCAAGCGACGGTATCGAGGGCGGAAGAGAATCTTGTCACAGCCATAAAGATGGCCTCGGTCCTCGGGATTCTGAGTCTGCTGATTGGTGTTGCGCTCTCGGTCGTTACCTCGCGGAGCATCAGCACCCCGATTCGAACGCTGACCGGTTCGATGTTGGAGCTTGCGAATGGAAATTTTGATGTTGTGCTTCCTGGTCTTGGTCGCCGAGACGAAATTGGTGCGATTGCAAGTGCGGTTGAACGCTTCAAGCTCAAGGCGGCCGAAAAGGCACGAGCCGAAGCCGAGGCCAAAGCCGACCAGGATCGCATGGCGGCCGAGCAGCGGAAGGCGGATATGCGCAAGCTCGCTGATCTGTTTGAAGCCGCCGTGGGCGAGATTGTCGAAACCGTCTCCTCTGCGTCCACTGAGCTCGAGGCCTCCGCCGGGTCGCTGACGAAAACCGCCGATTCGACCCAGCATCAATCCAGCGCAGCCGCATCAGCATCCGAGCAGGCCTCAGCGAGCGTGCAGTCGGTCGCTTCGGCCACCGAAGAAATGGCGGCTTCGGTCAACGAGATCAGCCGGCAGGTGCAAGAATCAGCACGCATTGCCGGTGCAGCGGTGCGCCAGGCGGAGGGCGCTGATGAACGAGTCCATTCGCTTTCGCAGGCCGCAAGCAAGATAGGAACGATCGTCGAGATCATCAATGCGATCGCCGGACAAACCAACCTTCTTGCCTTGAATGCGACGATTGAAGCGGCTCGGGCTGGAGAAGCTGGTCGCGGATTCGCGGTCGTTGCGTCAGAGGTAAAAACCCTGGCTGAACAGACGGCCAAGGCAACCAAGGAAATCAGCGATCAGATCGTCGGAATCCAGTCGTCCACCCGCGAGTCCGTTGCGAGCCTCAACGAGGTTAGCGGCGTCATTAAGCGGATTTCAGAAATTTGTGCCACCATCGCCGCAGCGGTCGAGGAGCAGGGCGCCGCCAACCACGAGATTACGCGCAACGTACAGCAGGCTGCGATTGGGGTTGCCGAGGTCGCCTCGAACATCGCCGAGGTGAACCGGGGCGCTGGCGAAACGGGCACTGCATCTACCCAGGTTCTTGCCGCGGCGAAATTGTTGTCTCAGGACAGCAGCCGTTTGAAGCTGGAAGTACAGAAATTTCTAGCTAACGTGCGGGCAGCTTAACCAGCAGCGAACATTGAAGCTTTTGGCTCGCAGGACTTTAGCCGAACCGTGCGAGTTTCGACCGCCCTTTACCAAAAATGCATCCAGCGCAGGAGAGAAGGTACTTTAGCAATGAGTGAAGTCATTCAACTAAAACTCAAGAGCCCAAGATCCGCCGACGACAGCATCGAGATAATCGCGACGCGATACCCGGATCTCGCTGATGCCATGGTCCATTTCGCTCGCATCAAGAGCCTCTCGAAAGAGATGTTAATCGTCGCGCTCAATCAGCTCGACGACGCAGCTCGCTCAACGCGAGAGAGAGCAACGTCTTCCTCAGAAACGTCTGCTCTGCACCAACTGGGCATGTTCTTGTCGATCCTCGCGCAGCTTCGCACTACCATCAATCGGCTGTGAGCGTGCGGTTATCGTGCCGACTTTCCTCGCATCGAGGAGCGAAAGGCCGGTCTTGGATGCGGTGAGATTGATCGTTCTCTACGCAGGGTCCGCTCAGCGGAGTGAGCTGCTTCATCAGACTGCTTACGCAGTGGATCGTTGACCCAAGAAGGGCAGGGTCGGGGAGGACTTGATAACCGGATGGAGCCTCACAGTGCGCGCAATCGCCCAGGGAGGGAGAAGCGGTCAGATTGAATTGCTGGTGAACTATACGGCCGGGGATGGCTTTTTATTCCGTCAACGTGCGCTTGCTGCAATCAGGCGGGATTTGCAACTCAACGTGGCCGGCCTGACCGTTGCCCTTCTTCTCTCCGGGCTGTTCTCGTGGATGTTGGCACGCGGATCATCGGCCCAGTCGCGATTGCCTCCAAAGCGGCAATGAGCATTGCTGATGGTGACTTGAATACGGACGTTCCGAAGGGCAGCGTGATGAGCTGGGTACCCTCCTGAGCGGAATGGGGAGGATGCGAGACAACATCAAGGCGATGATGGATCGCCAGGCGGCCCAGCGGCGCTCGGCCCAGGCACGCCTGTCCAGGTGCCCTCGAGAAGTCCCGCGAGGGCGTCCTCCTCGATAGTGGCGATGGCCAGATCGCCCTATCCAATTCCAGAGCCAAGCGAATTCATTCATTGCTTGCCACAGCTCGTTCACCCCGGTTGGTTGCGGGGGGCGCGGGTATCAAGCGAGGACAACTCACCTTGACTCACTCTCCGAGGCAACTTTAGCGATGGCGAGCGTGGAGGGTGAAGCCCACTCCCGGACGGTAGGTGGCTGCGGGTCAGCCGCAGCCCGACCTGAGGGCGGGTCATGCTCGTCTACAGCGACATTACCGGTTTGAAGCAGCTTCCGACGCTGCACCCGACGATGATGCGATGGCCCACCAGTTCATAGGGCGCTCTTGTTGCGCTGGCAGCATCCAAACAGAGGGCTCTGCGGCCCGATCAGTTCATCCCGCTTGAAGAAATGGTCTCATTGCTCCGCTCGGGGAAAGGTCAGCGAAAGCGATCACGGGCGCCCTGGCGTCATCCCGTTGGTAGCGTCGCGCCGCTACCCCGCGAGCGCCCGTCCGCACCAGCCGCAACTCTGGCGTGGCTAAGGGAGGGGACGGCCTAGTGTGCTCTTTCAGGAGGTTGTCCATCTGGTCCTCGGCAATACAGGTCGATCACGTACAATTCACGCAAAAGTTGTCCTCGGTTTGTCGAGCAGCGTCAGGGAGTAACAATCGCTTAAAGGAAGATCGATACAAACTCTAGCACGAATGGGCACGGGGCTGACAGCAATTTGGTCCTGGTCCGGGGAGAGAGACGACTGCCCGAGATGCATTGGGGCCGGAGGGCGTCATTTTTTGATGTTTTCGGGGCATGTCATGTTTTCCAAGATCTCCATACGAACCAAGATTACCGCGGTCGTCGCCGGCCTCTTGCTGGCTCTGATCGCCACCGGCGCTTTCGCAGTCTGGAATATGCAGGTGATCAACGCAGCGGTCGTCGACATCCGGAGCAACTGGCTTCCGAGCGTCCGCGTGATCGGCGAGTTGCGCGCAACCACCATCACTTACCGCAACGCTGTGCGGCAGCATCTTTTGTTCGACCGTGCGCAGGACAAGGCGGACCTTGATAAGCGCATCGAGCCGATCGTTGAAAGGATGGCGCAGAACATTGCGGACTACGAGAAGCTAATCTCCGCTCCGCAGGAGCGTGCGCTCTTTGACGAATGGCACGGCCTCTGGAACGAGTACATGAGGGGCGCTCAGGAGGTGCTGCTTCTGTCGCGCGCTGCGGCTGGTCGTTTTCCTCAAGAGGCCAACGATCTCAACAGTAGGACCGTGAATCCCATTGGCCTCAATGCCGATAAGGTCCTGGCGAGTGCCATTGACCTCAACAACAAGGGCGCGGACGCTGCGGGAGCCGAGGCCGCGATCGCCTACAGTCGTGCGGTCAAGACCCTAGTGACGACAGTGACGATCGCCGGAATCCTCGGTGCCCTCGTTGCCTTCTTCGTGATGAGAACCGTATCGCAAGGCATCAAGGCAATCGTCTCGCCGATGCGGGCCCTCAGCGCCGGCGATCTGTCGGCAGAAGTAACCCATCAGGGCGAGCGCACCGAGATCGGCCAGATGGCCGATGCGTTGCAGGTGTTCAAGCAGGCGCTGATCGCCAAGAAGGATGCAGAGGAGGCGCGAGCCGAGCAGGAGCACCAGCAGGCCGAGCTCCGGAGCCGCGAGATGCATCGCCTTGCCGACCTGTTCGAAGGTGCGGTGGGCGAAATCGTTCAGACGGTCTCCTCTACGTCGAGCCAACTCGAGGCATCGGCGGGCACGCTGAGGGCGACGGCCGAGCGTACCCAAGATGTAGCGACCGGCGTCGCTGCCGCCTCCGAGGAGACGACGACCAATGTCCAGTCGGTGGCGTCCGCTTCCGAAGAGTTGGCCGCGTCGGTGGGAGAAGTCGGCCGGCAAGTGCAAGAATCCTCGCGCATCGCCACCGAGGCGGTGCAACAGGCCAGGGTCACGAATGAGCAGATCACCCGCCTGGCGCAAGCGGCCGTGCGAATTGGCGACGTCGTCGACCTTATCAACAGCATCGCAGCGCAAACCAATCTCCTAGCACTCAATGCGACGATCGAGGCCGCGCGCGCGGGTGATGCCGGTCGTGGCTTCGCGGTCGTGGCGAGCGAGGTCAAGGCGCTGGCTGAACAGACCGCGAAGGCCACCGAGGAGATCAGGTTGCAGGTCAGTGGTATGCAGGACGCCACCGGAAAATCGGTCGCGGCCATTGCCGATATCGGCGGTACTATTTCCAGGATGTCCGAAATCGCGACCGCCGTGGCTGTTGCAGTGGAGCAGCAGGGCGCGGCGACGGGCGAAATTGCCCGGAACATCCAGCAGGCGGCCCAGGGCACCGGCGACGTCAGCGTCGGCGTCGCCGACGTGCAACGCGGCGCAGCCGAGACGGGCAGCGCATCGGCTCAACTCCTGTCATCTGCCAGGCTTTTGTCGCGCGATTCGACACGTCTCAAGGACGAGGTCGCGCATTTCCTGCGCACTGTTCGCGCGTGATCGGTCTCGGTGCAGAAGCAGGTTCAGCTCCAACGGCTTGGCAGTTCCGGGGGACGCCCTGAGTTGCCGACCGGCTCCTCAGGTCTTGGCCCAACTCGGAGTGCGCCAGCCAGGCATCGACGGCGTGACGTGGCAGGCCTACGGAGAAAACCTCGAAGAGAAACTGACGGATCTGCACGACCGCATACACAAGGGCGGCTACCGCGCCCGCCCGGCCCGACGGACCTACATCCCGAAGGCGGACGGATCTCAGCGGCCGCTCGCCATCTTGTGTGTCGAGGACAAGATCGTCCAGCAGGCGGTCGCGACAGTTCTGGAAGCCATCTACGAGGAGGACTTCGTCCGTTTTTCCTATGGATTTCGACCGGGGCGCGGTCAGCACGATGCGCTGGACGCTCTTCACGTCGGCATTCTCAGGAAGCGAGTGAACTGGGTGCTGGATGCGGATATCCGGGGCTTTTACGATGCCATGGCCCACGCGTGGATCATCCGTTTCCTCGAGCACCGTATCGCGGATAAGCGCATCCTGCGCCTGATTGCGAAGTGGCTCAAGGTCGGCATCATTGAGGATGGACGCGTGACGCGCAGTCAGTGCGGCACTCCGCAAGGGGCGGTGATTTCACCGATCCTTGCCAACGCTTACCTGCACTACGCGTACGATCTGTGGGTCCACAGATGGCGCGAGACCAAGCGACCGGCGACATGATCGTCGTGCGCTTTGCCGATCATACGATCGTTGGCTTTGAGCACGAGCATGAGGCGAAGGACTTTCTGCAGGACCTGCACGAAAGACTGCGCTCGTTCGAACTGGCGTTGGACCCGGACAAGACCCGGCTGATCCGCTTCGGTCGCCACGCGGCCAAGCAACGTGAAAGACGTGGCGAAGGGAAGCCCGAAACGTTCGATTTCTTGGGCTTCACCCACTTCTGCACGCGATCACGCAAGTGGGGCTCTTTCGTCATCGGGCGCAAGACGATCAAGAAGCGCATGCGAGCCAAGCTCAAGGCGATCAAGATGGAGTTGCGCAAGCGTATGCACGACCCCGTCACGCAAACCGGAGCATGGGTGAAGCAGATGCTGCAAGGGCATCTGAACTACTTTGCCGTCTCGGGTAACCACCCGAGCACGTGGTGGTTCTGCAATCAGGTGCGGTGGCTCTGGCTGAAGACGCTTCGGCGACGGAGTCAGAAGGCCGATCTCTCCTGGGAGCGCTTCATCCGCCTCGTCGAACGCTTACACCCGCTGCCCTGTCACCGTTTCGACGCCAAAACCCGAGGGAGGAGCCCGGTGCGTTAGCAGCGCTCGCCGGGATCTGGGCGGGGGGCGAGGAGCAATCCTCGTCCCTACCGCGACCATCGAGGCACTAGTTTTGACCATGTTGTTTGTGCGACATTCTGGCCAACATGAAGGTCTTTTGAAAGGGCGTGGGACCTTATACACTTCTTTAGAGCTGCTTTTCGGGACGTGCCGACGTCTCCATTCGAGTGAAATGGCAGCGGGGAATGCCGTCGGCGGGCATCTCACCCTCAATAGATCCGACGTCCTTTTGTGCCGGTCTCCTCACCGAGCATTCAGCGTGCGGGCAGGCACGTGAAATGCTTCGTTTGATCGCAACGAGGAAGTGCCGCCCATGGCTGGAAAAAAACATCCCGAACCAGGCGATCCGGCGGCGGGCAATGGAATTTTGAGTCGCCGCGTCTTTCTTGAAGGCGCTCTCGTTTTCGGTGCGACCGGTGCGGGGCTGTCCGGCGGATCGGCAGAACAGCTTACGGTGCAGCCGTGGATGAAGGTGCCAGGTTCGGGTTTTGCGGGTTACGGCCAGCCCTCACCCTTCGAGAGCAAGGTCGTCAAAGTCTTTCCGCCGCCCCCTAACCCGCCCGGTGTCGGCGCGTCACGCACGCCGCTGCATATGCTCGACGGAATGATCACTCCATCCGGACTGCATTTCGAACGTAGCCATTCCGGCGCCCCAGAAATAGATCCCGATCAACACCGGCTGGTGATCCATGGACTTGTGAAGCGTCCGCTTGTGTTTACGGTCGAAGCGCTATCGCGCTATCCGATGCAATCGCGCATCGCTTTCATCGAGTGTGGCGGCAACAGCCTGGCGCTCAACGCGCCTCAGGTCCAGCCGCTCAATGTGGCGGCCATTCACGGCCTCATGGGTTGCTCGGAATGGACTGGCGTGCGGCTCTCCACGTTGCTCGACGAAGCCGGCATCGAACCCGAGGCGCGCTGGGTGATCGCCGAGGGCGCTGATGCTGCCGCCATGAGCCGTAGCATCCCACTCGCCAAGGCGATGGATGATGCGCTGCTCTGTCTCTATCAGAACGGCGAGCGCGTGCGGCCTTCGAATGGCTATCCGGTGCGGCTGCTGTTGCCTGGTTTTGAGGGCAACATGAATGTGAAGTGGCTGCGCCGCCTCAAGCTGACTACCGGCCCCGCCATGACCAAAGACGAAACATCGAAGTACACGATCCTGCTCAAGAACGAAAAGGCCTGGCAGTTCGTGTTTCCGATGGAAGTTAAATCCGTCATCACGCGGCCGTCGCCGGGGCTCGCCTTGAGGGGGCCGGGATTCTACGAGATTTCCGGACTTGCCTGGTCGGGCAACGGCAACATCCGGCAGGTCGACGTGTCGGCTGACGGCGGACGAAGCTGGGCGCCGGCGGCTTTGCAGGGCCCGATCCTGCCAAAGGCCCCCGTGCGCTTCCGCGCAGCGTGGCAATGGAACGGCGGTCCCGCCGTGCTGCAGAGTCGCGCCACCGACGACACGGGCATGGTGCAGCCAACGCGCGCACAGTTCGCTGACGAGCGCGGCTTACGTGGGATTTATCACTACAACGCCATCGCAAGCTGGCGCATCGACGAGAAGGGAGAGGCCAGCAATGTTTACGCTTAAAACCATCGCAGCCTGCGCATCCATGCTGACGATCGTACCGGCGGCGCTGGCCCAAGTCCCGCAGTTCGGGCTACCGATCGCGCCCGCCGAGATTGCAGCGTGGGACATCAGCATCGGACCGAATGGCGCAGGTCTGCCGCCTGGTCGAGGTACCGCAATCGAGGGTGAGGCGATCTATGTAGCGAAGTGTCAGGTCTGTCACGGCGAGAAGGGCATCAATCCCAATGTCGCACTCGCTGGAGCGCTGGTGGGGGGTATGGGCACACTGGCGTCGGACAAGACACCGATAAAAACTGTGGGAAGTTACTGGCCCTACGCAACGACGCTGTTCGATTACACCCGTCGCGCAATGCCATTCCAGGAATCGAAATCGCTGACCGCGGACGAGGTCTACGCGGTATCGGCGTATATCCTCAATCTCAACGGCATCGTCGGATCGAACGATGTGATGGATGCGCAGTCGCTGCCCAAGGTGAGAATGCCGAACCAGGACGGGTTCATCCCGTTCCCGCGCAATCCGAAGTAGCTTCGGGGCGACCTTGATCGGCTAGTGGCCCCCTGACTGACCTCCGCCAGAGCGCTGGGATGTCCGCTTCGTAGAGGTGACCCGACCAATGTCATTGTGGCTACCAGGGCAGCCTTTGACCCTGGCTGTGTGAAAACGCTGCGCTTGATGTGATTCGCGCGATATGATTCCCGCACGATTTGCGGGGGGCTGGAATGAAGCGCTTCGTTGCGGAGGCGGATCGTGGGCAATCGACGCTAGTGCCCGAGTGCCTCGATGATTTCATTGACGAGAGCAACCCTGTTCGCGTGATCGACGTGTTTGTCGATGCGCTCGATTTGGCCGAGCTAAGCTTCGAGGGGGTGAAGCCGGCGGCGACCGGTCGGCCGTCATACCATCCCTCGGTTCTCCTGAAGCTTTACATCTACGGCTATCTGAACCGGGTGCAGT